>NZ_JBSQIL010000012.1:0-31684 GCF_055108775.1 Soehngenia sp.
TTGCAAGTTTTTTTATTTTACTATTGTATTTATTAAAATCCATATCAATTATTCCGCCTATTATGGCTCTATACATAGTTTCAGGTATGATTTTTCCAATATATTGGGCTATACCATTAAATGTACTAGGGGTTGCTATTGGATTAACCTACTCTTATAGAATAGGCTATTCATCAGGGGAGATTTTAAAAAATAGTATATTAACTAAGTACGAAAAGTTAAATGAATTCTATGCTGTTCTAGTAGACAATGAGTGGTTTTCTGCTTTTATTATTAGAATTGTTGGGATTTTACCACATGATGTAGTTAATATGTTTTTTGGGTCAATTCAAATGCCGTATTACAAATATATGACAGCATCTATATTTGGATTAATACCAATGTTGATATTATCTACTATAATTGGAAAGACAATTACCGATCCAACTTCAATTGAATTTATATTAGCTGTAACTATGAGAATCATTCTTTCAATTGCTGCTTCGATAGTTTATAGAATAATTGTAAATAGATCAAAAAAAACAAAAAAGGGAGGGTTAATTTGAATAAAGTAATTGGATTTATAGGTGCAGGGAACATGGGAGAACCTATGATAAGAAAACTTATAGAAGAAAATGTCTTTAAAAAAGACAACATCATGGTGACTGCTAAAACTTTTGAAACTAGGCAAAGAATACATAACAACTTAGGAGTTAAAATATGTGAGGAATTATCAGAGATTGCTACAAACGCTGATTATTTGGTACTTGCAGTCAAACCTAATCAGTATGAGGAAGTATTACATCAAATAAAAGATGTTATTAAAGAAAATGCAATTGTCATATCAATTGCTGCTGGTATTAGCTCAAAATTCATGAAAGAAAATTTAAACGATGGTACAAAATTTGTAAATATTATGCCTAATACACCTGTTTTAGTTGGAGAAGGATTGATTGCATTGTATCCTAATGACACATTAGACAAAAAAGATTATGTTGAATTATTGTCAATATTTAAAGCCTTTGGTAGAGTAGAGTTAGTGGATGAAAAATTAATGGATGCAGTTACAGCTGTAAGTGGTTCTTCTCCAGCTTTTGTGTATGTGATGATTGAAGCAATGGCAGATGCAGCAGTATTATCTGGATTAAAAAGAGATCAAGCTTATACATTTGCCGCTCAAGCAGTATTAGGAGCTGCTAAAATGGTTTTGGCAACAAATGAACACCCAGCTAAATTAAAGGACAATGTTTGTTCTCCAGGGGGTACTACAATTGAAGGCATTAGGGAATTGGAAGAAAAAAATTTTCGCTCTGCTATAATTGATGCATCTTTAGCAGTAGCTAAAAAAAGCAAAAGCATGAGTAAATAGGGAGGGGATTTAGTTGAAAAGTAGACACATAGTAGGTATAATTTTAGTGATTTTAGGTACTATATTTTTATTGGATGAATTAAATATTTTTTATTTTGGAGATATATTTAGAACTTATTGGCCACTTCTAATAATTCTATATGGAGTTGGCATATTATTTGACAAAACTAAATCTAAATTGTTTGGTGCTATTGTAGTCTTATTTGGAGTTATTGTTCAGCTTAGCAAATTAGATTATCTTGATAAAGGCATTATGAATTACTTCTTGCCTTCTTTGCTAATTCTTATAGGAATAAACTTAATATTTGAAAGTGAAAAAAACAAAAAAAAAATAATAGAGATTGATTTTGACAAAGCCGATTTCGAAAAGAATATAACAGAGGATAATTTTATTACTCATACTGCTTTGTTTTCAGGATTGGATCTATATATTACTAATGATGATTTTATGGGAGCAAAATTGAATGCAATATTTGGAGGAATTAAATTAGATTTAATGAACATTAATCCTAAAAGAAATATTATTGTGATAGATTCAAATGCAATATTTGGAAGTATAGATGTTAAAATACCAAGTGACTGGAATGTAAAAGTAGAAGGGACACCATTGTTTGGAGAGTTTTCTAACAAGCAAAAAAGAACATATGTTGAAGGTGCTCCAACAGTTGTGTTTAGAGGTTTAGCTTTATTTGGTGAAATCAAGATAGATTAGGTTATTAATATGATATTGTTAAAATAAAAACATAGAATTTTCGAAAAATTCCATAAATGTTATTGACATGTAATAGTACTTGTAATATCATATAGTTAGATAAATAATGATGTTTAAAAAAGACACGAGATGAGAGAGTCTTTAAGTACTTTCTTTTTTCGTGTATTTTTTTATTAAATAGGAAATCGTTTGATTATATGGAGGTAATTCATGAGAAGAGCTGATTTAATAAATATTTTAGAAGAAAATCCTGTTATCGCAGCTATCAAGGATAAAAACGATCTTCAATTAGCTATAGATTCTAATTGTCCAATTATTTTTATATTAAATTCGGATATAATTGAATATACATACATCGTAGAAAGGATATTAAAAGCTAATAAATATCCTTTTATTCATCTAGATATGTTAACAGGACTAGCATCAAATCCTATCGCTGTGGATTTCATAAATGAAAAATTTGGTGGTAAAGTTGGGATAATTACTACTAAGACCAATATTGCCGAAGCTGCTGTACAGAAGGATTTAAGAGTAGTAGAAAGGCTTTTTGTGATAGATTCGCTTTCTATAGATTTAAATATAAAGAATATAAAGAAGGTAAATCCAGATTTAGTAGAGGTTATGCCTGGTGTTATACCTAAAGCAATATCTCGAATAAAAGCAGAGATACCTAATATCAATGTAATAGGTGGAGGTTTGATAGAAACTAAAAATGAGGTATTTGAATGTCTTAAAGCAGGGGGGTTAGGGATTTCTACTACCAAAAAAGAGCTATGGAATTCTTAATAAAAATGGAGGGGCAACATGAATAAATCTATTTATAGTTATATTAAAGCGATGGCAGATACGATAAATGAAAACAAAGACTTTTTAACTCAGCTAGATGCTGAAATTGGCGATGCAGATCATGGTACGAATATGGCAAGAGGATTTAACACTGTTATCACCAAGATTAACGAAAATGATACTGATGTTAGCGATGTTTTAAAAAGAGTTGGTATGGGATTAGTTTCTTCAGTTGGTGGAGCAAGTGGACCTTTGTATGGGACTATGTTTTTAAAAGCTTCCAATGTAGCAAAAGAAGCGGATATAACACAAGAAGTTATTATGAATATGTTTAAGGCAGCATTGGATGGAGTTAAAGAGAGGGGAAAAGCAACTAGAGGAGAAAAGACTATGATAGATGCTATGGAACCTGCTTATGAAGCTTTCGCAGAAGTTATAAATTCGGGTGGAAATTTGATGCAAGCTTTAGAAAATGCAGTAAAGGCTGCTGAAGAAGGAGTTGAGTACACAAAAACAATAATTGCAACAAAGGGAAGAGCAAGTTATTTAGGGGAAAGATCTATTGGGCATCAGGACCCAGGGGCAACTTCGTTTACACTAATATTGAAATCAGTTCTAGAAAATTATAAAAATTGAGAGGTGAATGAATGGTTGGTATAGTTATAGTTTCACATAGCAATAAGATTTCAGATGGGATTGTAGATATGTGTAGAGAAATGGCAGGAAAAGATCAGATTATTATATCGGCTGGAGGCATGGAAGATGGTAGCATTGGAACAGATGCAGTAAGGATTGCTAATGCAATAGAAAATGCCGACACTGGAGATGGAGTATTAGTTCTTGCAGATTTGGGGAGTGCTATACTTAGCACAGAAATGGCTATGGATATATTAAATGATAACTCTATAAATATAGAAATAAAGATAGCAGATGCACCTATTGTAGAGGGAGCGATAGCGAGTTCAATAGAAGCATATTTAGGCGGCAACTTAGAGTCTTGCTTAAAAAAAGCTGAGGAAGCAAAGAATTTTATTAAACTAAATAAAAAATAGGGGGATAAGTTCATGAAAAAAATAATCAATAAACCAGAAAATGTAGTAGATGAAATGCTAAATGGTTTTGTCAAGGCATATCCTCAATATGTTAAGAGGCTAGAAAATCTAAATGTAATAGTAAGAAGCAATCCTAAGACAGATAAAGTTGCATTAGTCAGTGGTGGTGGAAGCGGACATGAACCAAGTCATGCTGGATTTGTTGGAGAAGGAATGTTAGATGCAGCAGTAGCAGGAGAAGTTTTCACATCTCCTACCCCTGATCAAGTATATGAAGCAATTAAAGCAGTAGATAATGGGAATGGAGTATTACTCGTAATAAAAAATTACACTGGTGATGTCATGAACTTTGAAATGGCGAGTGATATGGCTAAAGAAGAAGGAATAAAAGTAGAACAAGTAATAGTTAATGACGATGTCGCAGTTGAAGATAGCACTTATACAACAGGAAGAAGAGGGATTGCCGGAACAATATTCATCCATAAAATTGCTGGCGCAAAAGCAGAAATGGGTGGAAGCTTAAATGAAGTTAAAGAGGTTGCTGAAAAGGTAATTAAAAATGTGAAATCAATGGGTATGGCACTAACATCATGCACCTTGCCAGCTGTTGGGAAACCTAGTTTCAACTTAGGTGAAAATGAAATGGAAATTGGCATTGGAATTCATGGAGAACCAGGTACTCATAGAGATCAAGTAAAGTCTGCAAATGAGATAGTAGATGAACTATTAAAAAGAATATTCGACAATATTGAATTAAAAAATGGCGATGAAGTCGCTGTGATGGTCAACGGGATGGGTGCTACTCCATTAATGGAGTTAAACATAGCAAATTTAAGAGTTAATGATGTATTAGTTGATAAAGGTATAAAAATAGTTAGAACATATGTTGGCAACTACATGACTTCACTTGATATGGCTGGTTTTTCAATAACTATATTAAAATTAGATGATGAATTAAAAGAATTATTACTATATAAAGCAAATACACCTGCTTTTGTTCAAATATAGAAATAAAGAAAAATCTATTCTAAGTATATCAATGGTAAAAGAGGAGAGAGAACCATTGCTAAGGTTCTCTATTCTTTTGCCATTATATAAATAAATTATTGGAGGGATTTAAATGTCAACTTTCATGGCGGAATTAGTAGGTACAGCTATTCTTATCATATTTGGTGGTGGAGTAGTCGCAGGGGTTTCATTAAAACACTCAAAAGCACAAAATGGTGGTTGGATTGTCGTTACAGCAGCATGGGGACTTGCAGTAGCATTGGCAGTATATGCTGTTGGAGGTATTAGTGGAGCACACCTTAATCCAGCAGTTACTATTGGATTAGCAGTAATTGGGTCTTTCCCTTGGAGCAATGTTCTTCCTTATATAGTAGCTCAATTAATAGGAGCATTTTTGGGAGCATGCGTAGTTTATCTAGCATATTTGCCTCATTGGGAAAAAACTGAAAGTCCAGAAACAAAACTTGGCGTATTTTCAACAGCACCTGCAATTAGAAATACATTTGCGAACTTATTAAGTGAATTTATAGGCACAGCAGTCTTGTTATTTGGGATTTTGTTTATTGGGACAAATGATTTTTCACCAGGATTAGCTCCATTTGTAACAGGTCTTTTGATTTTTGCTATAGGCTTGTCATTAGGTGGGCCAACAGGATATGCTATAAATCCTGCTAGAGACTTAGGCCCAAGAATTGCACATTTTATTCTTCCAATAAAAGGTAAAGGCGACTCTGATTGGGGATATTCTTGGATACCAGTAGTAGGACCAATTTTAGGTGGGATTTGTGGAGCATTGTTATTCAAGCTTATTTTTGGGATGTAATTAGACATATGATTTAATCGGTTTAAATATTATTTGAATGGAGGATTACAATGAAAAATTATGTAATGGCATTTGACCAAGGAACTACTAGCTGTAGAGCAATTTTGTTTGATAAGGATGGCAAAATAGTGGGTGTTTCTCAACAAGAATTTACACAGATCTATCCCAAAGCAGGTTGGGTTGAACATGATGCAATGGAAATATGGGGAACACAAAGTGGAGTAGCTAGACAAGTTTTAGAAGTAAATGGAATTAGACCAGATGAAATTGCAGCTATTGGTATTACAAATCAAAGAGAAACTACAGTAGTTTGGGATAAGAATACTGGAAGACCAATTTACAATGCTATTGTTTGGCAATGTAGAAGAACAGCAGATATATGCGAAGAACTAAAAAGTAAAGGCTACGAGGATCTAGTAAGAGAAAAAACAGGTTTAGTTATTGATGCTTATTTCTCTGGAACGAAGATAAAATGGATTTTAGACAATGTAGAAGGGGCTAGAGAGAAAGCTGAAAGAGGAGATTTGTTGTTTGGTACAATGGATACATGGCTAATATGGAACTTAACTCGAGGTAAAGTTCATGTAACTGATTATACCAATGCATCAAGAACTATGATATATAACATCAATACTCTAGAATGGGATGATGAATTATTAGAAATTCTCAATATTCCAAAATCAATGCTTCCAGATGTAAGACCATCAAGTGAAATATATGGGACTACTGACGAAAGAACCTTTGGAGGAGCAAATATTCCTATAGCTGGCGATGCTGGAGATCAACAAGCAGCACTTTTTGGACAAGCATGTTTTGAAGAAGGTATGGCTAAAAACACTTATGGAACCGGATGCTTCTTATTGATGAACACAGGAGAAAAACCAGTAAAATCAGAAAATGGACTTTTGACAACAATTGCTTGGGGCATTGATGGAAAAGTAAATTATGCTCTTGAAGGTAGTATATTTATAGCTGGTGCAGCAATTCAATGGTTAAGAGATGAGCTTAAATTGATTTATGATTCCCCTCAAAGTGAATATTATGCTAATTTAGTACCTGATACTAATGGCGTTTATGTAGTTCCAGCGTTTACAGGATTAGGCGCACCTCATTGGGATATGTATGCCAGAGGAGCAATACTAGGATTGACAAGAGGTGTTAAGAGAGAACATATAGTTAGAGCAACTCTTGAATCAATAGCTTATCAAACTAAAGATGTAATTAGAGCTATGGAAGAAGATTCTAAAATCAAGTTGAATAGGTTAAAAGTTGATGGTGGAGCAAGTGCTAATGATTTCTTGATGCAATTCCAAGCAGATATACTTGGAGTACCAGTAGACAGACCAAAGGTATCAGAAACAACAGCACAAGGAGCAGCATACCTTGCAGGACTTGCAGTAGGATTCTGGGAAGACAAAAAAGAAATAGAAAACAAATGGGAACTTGATAAGACTTTCGAAGTAAATATGGAACCTGAAAAGAGAGATAAACTCTATAGAAAATGGTTAAAAGCAGTTGAAAGGTCAAAAGACTGGGAAAGAGATTAAATTGCGAGGTAATGGATATGTATGATTGTATAATAATAGGTGCGGGTGTGGTAGGTGCTGCCACAGCCCGCGAACTATCAAAATATAATTTAAGGATAGCAGTCTTAGAAAAAGGCACAGAGGTTTGCCAAGGGACAAGTAAAGCTAATAGTGCAATTGTTCATGGTGGATATGATGCAGCTTACGGGACTCTAAAAGGGAAATTGAATGTAAGAGGGGCCAAATTATATCAAAAATTATCAAAAGAGCTTAACTTCTCATATGATAAATGCGGTTCTTTAGTGCTTGCATTTAATGATGAAGATGAGAAGAAGCTTGAAGAATTATATGAAAATGGACTTAAAAATGGGGTTGAAGGGTTAAGGATTATTGACAAAGATGAAATTTTAAATATGGAACCAAATGTTTCTCAAGATGTTACAAAAGCTTTATACTGTAGCGAAGCAGGTATTGTATGCCCATTTAATGCAACTTTTGCTTTCATAGAAAATGCTATGGATAATGGAGTGGAATTGTTTTTAGAAGAAAAAGTTGTAAATATAAGAAAAGAGAATGACTATATTTTAGTAGGTACTGAAAAAGGTAGTGAATTTAAGACAAAAATTCTAATAAATTCAGCTGGCCTTTATTCTGATGAAATTGCAGAACTCGCTGGCGATAAAGAATTTAAAGTAAAACCTAGAAGAGGGGAATATAGAATCTTAGATAAAAAAGTTTCTGATATAGTAAATCATGTTATTTTCACTACACCTACAAAAGCTGGTAAAGGGGTACTCGTTTCACCGACTGTTCATGGGAATTTAATCGTTGGACCAACTTCAGATCCGGTTGATGATAAAGAGGATACAAGAACTACAGATAAGGGAATAGAAAAAGTAGACGAAGTAGCGCTGAAATTGGTTCCAAAATTATCATTAAATGAAACGATAAGAGTTTTTGCTGGTAATAGAGCTTCGATAGAACAAGGAGATTTTTTAATATTTGAATCAAAAAATATAAAAGGAATGCTCAACTTAGGGGGAATAGATTCACCTGGTCTAGCTTCATCACCTGCTATAGCAGAAGAAGTAAGGGATTTTGTTTCAAAATATATAGATTTGACGGAAAAGAATAATTTCATAAAAGAAAGGCAAGCAATACCACATTTTAATGAATTAAGCGACGAAGAAAAAGAAAAAATTTTGAAAAGAAATCCTAACTATAAAAAAATAATCTGCAGATGCGAAATGATTACTGAAGGCGAGATAATTGAAGCAATTCGCAGAAATGCTGGGGCTAGGACAGTAGATGGAATAAAAAGGAGAGTAAGACCTGGTTCTGGACGATGCCAAGGTGGATTTTGTGGGCCTAGAATATTAGAGATATTGTCACGAGAATTAGATATTCCAGTTGAGGATATTTTGAAGGAAAGCCAAGGCTCAAATATTGTTGTTGGTAGAACTAAAGGGGTGCTTTAAATGGAATATGATTGCATAGTAATAGGTGGAGGACCAGCAGGACTTGCAGCTGCAATTGAGGCTAAAGATAATGGTGCTGATAAAGTCTGTGTAATTGAGAGAGATAGAGAATTAGGCGGAATTTTGAATCAATGTATTCACAATGGTTTTGGACTTCATGAATTCAATGAAGAATTAACAGGGCCAGAATATGCTGCTAAATTTATTGATGAAGTATACAAAAGAGATATAGATATATTTTTAAATACAATGGTCATAGACTTAACTAAAGATAAAGAAGTTACAGCATTAGGGGATAATGGATTGATTAAATTAAAAGGGAAATCAGTAGTTTTGGCTATGGGATGTAGAGAAAGAACAGCTGGGGCCATTGGGGTAAAAGGATTTAGACCAGCAGGTGTATATAATGCTGGGATGGCACAAAGACTAATCAATATGGAAGGATATCTTGTTGGTAAAGAGGTTGTAATTTACGGATCCGGTGATATTGGGCTGATAATGGCAAGAAGAATGACATTAGAAGGAGCTAAAGTAAAGGCTGTTGTTGAAATAATGCCTCACTCGAGTGGCTTAAATAGGAACATTCATCAGTGCCTAAATGATTTTAATATTCCACTCTTGTTGAGCCATAAAGTAACAGAGATTCATGGGAAAAATAGAGTTGAAGGGGTTACAATTGCAAAAGTTGATGATAAGTTTAATGAAATAGATGGGACAAGAGAATATATAAGTTGCGACACTTTACTTCTGTCTGTAGGGCTAATTCCTGAAAATGAAATCAGCCAAAAAGCTAATGTAAGTATAGATTTAAGAACTAGAGGAGCATATGTAGATAGCAATATGCAAACCGAGATACCAGGTATTTTTTCTTGTGGGAATGTATTGCATGTTCACGATATTGTGGACTTTGTAACTAGAGAAAGCAGAATAGCTGGCAAAAATGCAGCTAGATTTGCAAGAGGAGAATTAAACAATAGCAAATATATAGATGTTTATGCTGGAGATAAATTAATATATGTAATACCTCAAAAGATAGCTTTAGATGATGAAAATGGAGCCCTTATATGCTTTAGAAGTAAAAATATATATAGAAATCCAACTGTAAAGATTTATTCAAACGATAAATTAATAAAACAGAAAAAATATAAGATTATTGTTCCTTCCGAAATGATACAAATACATTTAAAATACGATTATATTAAAGATCTAGAAGGGAATATAATGGTAGATATCGAAGGTGAAAAAAATGATTAGAGATATTACTTGCATAGCATGTCCTTTGGGCTGCGAAATCAAAGTAGAGGATACAGAAAATGGATATTTAATAACTGGTTATACATGCAAGAAGGGAAAAGATTATGCTTTACAAGAAATTACTGATCCCAGAAGAATTTTGACTTCAACAGTTGCTGTAGAAGATGGAGTGTTAAAAGTTCTTCCAGTAAAAACAGACAAAGCAATACCAAAAGATATGTTGCTTAAATGTATGGAGGAAATAAACAAGATTAAAGCAAAAGCTCCAATATATGTAGGACAAGTTATAAAAGAAAATATACTAAATACTGGAGCAAATCTAGTAGCAACTAGAAATTTAGCTAAAAAAGAATGATCTAATGCTTAAAGCATATCTCGGAGATGGGAGAAAGATATGCTTGTTTTGCTTTAATTTACATTTTGAATAAGTACCATTTACAAGTCTCAATTTCATATTTTAATTCAAATGTTCTTTGTAAACCACTTATGATTCCTTCACATCTGTATACAATCATCCTGTTACCTGCAATTTTTTGCATCTCTTTAAAAACAATTTTATCAATTTTTATCACTATATTAGTTTTATTTTCAGTTTCTACTCTAAATCTCAAAGGAATTGGATAATTAGTATTGTTAAACCATGCGATCATTTCTATAGGTTTCATAATTATTTTCATATAGCCCTCCTTAGAAAAATTATAAATAACTTGACATCATAGGATAATTCTCTTCAGCAACTACGCCACCTATGATTGGGTCTATTCCAGAGTAAAGGAACGCAGACCTTATTACAGAACTTTGACCAAATTTTTTTCTTATATTATCAATAGATTTATCTAATATTAGTTCTTTCTCATTAAAATTTTCAAAAAAGGATAGCTGAATAAAATCATCATAAACAAGGGATGAAAGACTTATTGAAAAACATCTAAGTGAGCTATTATCCCACATTTCTTCAAATAAAGCCAAAGCTGTTTTATAGATTGTGTTCGTAGATGAAGTCGGTATATTTAATTTTTTTTGATGAGAATAAGAAAAAAATTCACTTGTCTTTAAGGATACAGAAATTACTTCTGCTTTTATGTTTAGCTCTCTAAGCCTCATTCCGACCATTTCTGAAATACCCAAAAGAACTTTCATAGCTTCTTCTTTAGTGCTGACATCAAAAGGCAAAGTAGTTGAATTTCCAATTGATTTGACTTTAGATTTTGATATTTTTACATCTGAATTTTCTATTCCATTTGCATATTCCCAAATCAAAAGTCCTGGTTTTTTTAGCCAAGAATATATATAGTCTCTATCTAAATGAGCTAATTCTCCTATAGTAAATATTCCTCTTGAGTTCAATTTCTTCTTAGTTCTATAACCTATCATGAAAAGATCTTCCACTGGCAAAGGCCACATTTTTTTTTCTATTTCATCATAAAAAAGAGTATGTATTTTATCAGGTTTTGTGAAATCGGATGCCATTTTGGCTAAAAGCTTGTTTGGACCTATTCCTATGTTAACGGTAAAACCCAATTCTTTTTTTATTCCCTCTTTTATTTTCATAGCAGCTTCCATATATGGCAGATTTCCATTGGTGTAGTCTAGAAAAACTTCATCTATTGAGTAGCGTTGAATAAGTGGTGAATAATCATATAGGAAATCGACCATTGCTTTACTTGCTTTCATATATATATCATAGTGAGGGCTTATAACTATGAGCTCAGGACATTTTTCTAATGCACTATATACACTTTCTCCAGTTTTTATGCCATATTTTTTAGCAGGAATTGACTTAGCCAAGACTATTCCATGCCTTTTTTCTTGATCACCTCCAACTATAGACGGAACATTCCTTAAATCTATATTACTTCCCATTTGTAGATTATGAGCAGCTTCCCAAGAGAGATAAGCTGAGTTTACATCAATGTGAAAAACTATTCTATCATTCATCTTAAAAGCTCCAATCTAAAATATTATGTCTTAATTTTACACGAACAAATGTTCGAAGTCAATATATTTTTTAAATTTATAAAAAAGGGTATAATTTTTAAATAATATAATAGAGGAGATGGTAGGATGAAAGTTTTTTTTATCAGAACTGAGTTAAGCGATTCAGATAAGGAATGCATTTTAATAAAACTTAGGGAACCAGTAGAATTTGCGTACTTAGCGGGAAATTTAAGAGATTATATAAAAGACAAATGCGAAATGAAACTTATCGATTTAGCTGTGACAAAAGAAAATTTAAAAAAAGATTTACTTGATGAAGAACCATCTCTTGTTTTGTTTCAAGGTTACCATGGACAGGAAAATACGATTAACGAAGTCAGTAATTTAACAAAAAATATATTGCCAAAGACAATTATAGCAGTAATAGGAGATTTAAATAGGAGTGAAAAATTGCCATTTGTTGACTTATATTTTAATGTAAATCCTATAGAACAGTTCAATGAAACTATATTGGGGATTGAAGTTGATAGGAGTTTGGATGAAATAAAGACAAAAGTAGATAGCATAGGCATCAAAGGAGAAACTAATATAAATCTTCCGGATAGGAGTGTCTACACCAACGAAAACGAATATTATTTTTTGAACTTTAAATCAACTATAGAAGTATTCACTATTTTCAGAGATAACATATATGAAAAAGGATTAATTGGGAAAAAAAACGGTAAGTTTTATGATATCAAAGATATATCTATGCAAATAGAAACTACAAGAGCTGATGGAATATATTTTAAAGACTTTGATGTTTTTGAAAATGAATATAGGTTAAATGAAATAATAAATTTAATTACTGAAAAGAATTATAATAAAAAGTATTTTGCTGTTGGTAATTGGGATACAATAAAAAGGAACGAAGAGCTTATAAATAAATTTGCCAAACTAGGATTAAAATCATTGATTTTGTATTTTGAATTTCCTAAAGATGAAGAAAAGTGGATTTTGATGGGAGAAGTATTTGATATATTAAATAAATACAGTATAGAGAGTATAATTTATTTAGATACTGAGTTAAATAAAGAGGAAGAAGAAACACTAGTTTTCTGGTTAAAAGAGCGAAAGCAGGCATTAATATATTTATCAGGTGAAGCTCTTAAGAAGAACAATACTATATATAAAAAGTTGCCACTTAATTTTAGCCAATGGAGTAGATGGACAAAAACAGTTGGATTTAATGAAACGCAAAGGAGAAGAAATTATTATAAAAAATATGTGGTATGAAAAGATTTCATACCACTATTTCATAAGTTATAGGTCCTATCTTTCTTAACATAGCACTTACACCACAATATTTTTCCTGGGATAATTTTACAGCTCTTTCTAGTCTTCTAATATCTAAATTCTCACCTTTAAACCTATAAATAACATGAAATGAAGTATATACCTTTGGGTCATTTTCTGTTGTAGTTGCTTTTACTTCTATTTGAATATCATCAACAGATACTTTCATTTTATCTAAAATCATTTTAACATCCAAACCAGTACAACCTATTAAGCTTGCTAACATCAAAGCTTTAGGTCTTGGGCCAAGGTCGTTTCCTCCATTATCAGAATTTGTATCTACGATTATCTCATGACCATCTATATTCATCTTATAGGCAGTATTTCCGATTAAATTTCCTACTACTTTTACTTCATTCAATATATCAGCTCCTTTTTTATAAATATTAGGTATTAGAGTATTTACCCAATTAGTCAAGAAGCAAACTTTTCCTGCAGTTTTTCTTTATATATATCCAATATTTCAGATTCTTTAATACTAATGCTTGGTCTATCAAACACAATATTTCCACTGTCAAGCATAATTATTCTATCGGAATATCTCAAAGCATCTTTTATATTATGAGATACCATTAAAGTAGTGATTTTGTTTTTTTTAATCAACTCTTTTGTCTTTTCTAAAACTACAACTGAAGCTTTCGGATCTAAAGCTGCAGTATGTTCATCTAACAACAATATATTTGGATTTTTCATACTTGCCATTATCAAGGACAAGCTTTGTCTTTGCCCACCAGAGAGATACTTTACTTTTTCGTTTATTTTATTTTCAAGACCAATATTAAAGGATTTCAAAAGATCCATATATCTATCTCTATTTTGCTTTCGTATCAGTCTATAGAGATTGAAACTTTCACCCTTTTTGTCAGCAAGTGCCAAATTTTCTAAGACAGTTAGGTTCAAGGAAACTGATTTAGAAGGGTCTTGATGAACTCTACTTATTTGAATGGACCTTTTTTCTTCTGCCTCATTAGTTATATCTATGCCATTTAATAATATTGTCCCATTATCAGATTTTAGGTTTCCAGAAATCAAATTTAACAGAGTTGTTTTTCCGCATCCATTTGGCCCTATTAAAGCCGTAGTGGTATTTGCTTTTAGGTTTAAATTGAACTCATCAAATACAACTAATATATTATCTCTATCTAAATTAAAGCTCTTTCGCAACTTTCTTATTTCCAACATATTTAGCTCCTCCAATCTTAGATTTTAAATTTTTTATATTCAATTTAGATTCAAAGTTGTTGTATGAAATGAACAATATGACAATTATTGCGCTAATAGCTCTTAAATCTGTCGGATTTAAACCTAAATCAATAGCGATTCCTCCAATAATTTTATACGCACATGCACCTAATATAGAGCGGGTTGTCAATTTTAAAAATGATGAATTTTTTCTTATGCTATCTCCGATAATAACAGAGGCTAATGCTGTTACTATGATAGCATTTCCCATAGTTATATCAGCAAAACCTTGATATTGAGCCATTAAGCTTCCACTTAGTGCAACTAAGCCATTTGATAGCATAAGGCCAAGAGCTTTGAATAAATCGCTGTTTTTTCCTAATGATTTAACTAGATTTTCATTGTCTCCTGTTGCAATTAGCAAATAACCAATTTCAGTCTTTAAAAACAAATCTAATAATATTTTGATTATCAATGCTATAGCAAGTGTTAAAAAAATAGGAGAAGCATCTGTAAATAATGTCTGCTGATTAAAAAGTGCAATATTTGCCTTTCCATTTAACCTCAAGTTTATTGAATAGAGCATGGTCATTGTTAGTATTCCGGACAACAGAGGTTTTATCTTTAGTTTTAAATACAAAAACGAAGTTATTCCTCCAGCTAAGATTCCGAATGTAAAGGATAAAAATGTAGAAAGATATGGATTTAAGCCTAAAATAGCAAATTTTGCGAAGGTAAAAGCTCCAAGTGAAAAACTACCCTCAACTGTTAAATCGGCAGTATCTAATATTTTATATGTTATCATAACACCCATTGCAAGAACTCCAAAAATGAGTCCTTGCTCTATGGAAGTTTTAAATAAATTTATCATCTATTTTCCTCCTAGTCTTTTATAGCTGTAGCATCCTTAAATAGTTCATTATTTGGATCTATATTTAATAAATTTAAAGTATTTTCGTTATACACAGTAGAAACATTCTTTGCCTTTTCTACAGGGATTTCAGAAGGCGACATACCATCTACTAATATTTTCTTTGCCATTGATGCCGTTTGTTTACCTAATTCATAGTAGCTAATTCCTTTTGTAATCAATAATCCACCCTTTATATGAGATTCTTCTGCACCAACAGATATTATTTTGTTCTCATTTAGCTTTTGAGAAATTACTGTTATAGCTGAAGCTATCATATTGTCAGTAATTGCATAAAAACCTTCAATTTCTTTTACAAAAGAATCCATGGCTTGAGGTATTTCATTTATATTAGAAACTCCTTTTTCTATTATTTCCAGATTTAATTTTTTAGAAATCTCTTTTGCATTTTCTATCTGTATTTCTGAATTGTTTTCACTTGTATTGTAGAGTATCCCAATTTTTTTGATTTCAGGGTTTAATTTCTTAAACATTAGCAGTTGTTCTTCAATAGGACTTTCATCACTAGTACCTGTTAGATTGGTATTAGGTCTATCAAAAGATTCTACTAATTCGCTATATACAGGGTCTGTTACAGCACTAAATAGTATTGGGATGTCTTTAGTTGCTTGCTTTGCACTTTGTGCTGCAGGTGTTGCAATTGCATATATTAAATCAACTTTGTCATTTGCAAATTTTTGTGCAATAGATAATGATGTAGGAATATCACCTTGTGCATTTTGATATACTATTTTTACATCAATATTCAATTCCTTAAGTCCATCAATAAATCCTTCTCTGGCTGCATCTAATGCAGGATGTTCTGCTAATTGCACTATACCTACAGTAAATTCATGCTGGGTATCGGAATTAGAAGTGCATGCAGTTAATAGCAATGATAATGATAGCAATAATACGATAAATAAATTTTTTTTCATAACAAATCCCCCTTTTATAAATTAAAAATCTCTCGTTCCTATATAAAAATATAGGGACGAGAGATATCTCACGCGGTACCACCCAAATTGTGACAATTGTCACCACTTTCTTTCAGACCTATCAGTCCTATTCCATGTAACGTTGGAAATACGAATTTGTCTACTTATAAACCATTTCAACAAATTAGCTTGGGAGTGTACATTGTCTCAGGATATTATCGGATTCCACCAAATACCGACTCTCTTTAAATATTCAGCTGAAACACTTCTCTCCTTCAAAGCTTTTATGTATTAAATACATGATAAATTTATTTTGCTAATCTGTCAAGTAAAATTTTAAAATTTTATTATTTTAGATTATATGTTAATATTATATTAAGTAAAAAAGAAAGAGGACTAATTTATGAGAGATAAGCTGATTAAAGATATAAATTTCATTGTCGAGATAGATAAAATGAAAAGCATTTATCGGAGGACTAAGGTAATTAATGAAAGAAAAAATGAAGATGATGCTGAACACTCATGGCATATTGCTGTCATGGCTATGGTTCTTCATGAATATAGCGATGAAGAAATTGATTTACTTAAAACAATAAAAATGCTTCTAGTGCATGATTTAGTTGAGATATATGCTGGTGATACATTTTGCTATGACAAAGCATCAAATGGAGATAAAAAAGAAAGAGAAGAAATGGCAGCTAAAAAGATATTTGGATTACTAGAAGAAGATAAAGGAGAAGAATTTAAAACTTTATGGGAAGAATTTGAAGCTATGGAAACTATAGAAGCTAGATTTGCAGCATCTATGGATAGACTTCAACCAATGTTAAATAATTACAATAATTACGGAGGGACATGGAAAGAGTATAATGTTACAAAGGAAGAGATATACAAGAGAATTGAACCAGTAAAATATAGCTCTAAAGAACTTTGGGAATTTGTTTTATATATGTTAGAAGATGCATATAATAGAGGGTATATAGTAAAAGAGTAATTATTTTTTATTATGGAAAATAGTAAAATGGAGGGATAAAAATGCTTAAAAATAGAAAATTTGTTTTACCAATATTGCTTATGTTTATCCTTTTGATAACAGGTTGTTCCAGTGACATATCAGAAGAAGAACTAGCAAAAAAAGATCAAGAAATAAACGAATTAAATTCAAAGATAATAGAACTAAATGAAAAAATTGATGAATTAGAAAAACAATTAGAAGAATATAATAGTATAGGAAAATTTGAGAACAATGAAGTGTTATTAAGAGCAATAGAGACAGTAAACTATCTTAAAGATAAAGACATGGAAGGCTTAGCAAGCGTTGTTCACCCATTGATGGGCGTTAGGTTCACACCATATGAATATATAGATTTACAGAATGACTTAGTTTTTACAAAAGATAGAATTGCTACTTTCTTGGATGATACTCAAAGCTATACATGGGGGTTTTTCGACGGGACTGGAGAACCTATTGTTATGACATTTAGCGAATATTTTGATAGATTTATATATGATGCTGATTTTGCTAATCCACAGATGATAGGGAATAATTATTCGATAGGCAAAGGTAATAGCTTAAACAATATAGAAGAAGCATATCCAAATGCAAAATATATTGAATTTCACTTTTCAGGTATTGAACCCGAGTACGAGGGAATGGATTGGAGAAGTTTAAGGCTTGTTTATGAAGAAATGAATGGTATCTGGTATTTAGTAGGAATTGTACATGGAGAATGGACAATATAATTAGACTTTTGAATGGAGGATTATGATGTTAGGTGGATTTTTAATTGGCATTTTTGTGGCATGGATTTTATCTTTTTTTGGTGTAGATTCTATGATTATACAAGGATTATATGAATTGTTTAACATAGAGATAACAAGTGCTGGATATTATACATTATTTGCATTGATTGGATTAGTTGGTGGCGCAATTAAGAACAAGTAATTTTAAAATGGCAAAGATTTGTTAAAAAATTATTTTAGTAGTATACTAGACTAGTAAAATAAATTTCTGGAGGATATTTTTATGGAAACATATATAAAGTCAGTTAATTTAACAAAGAAGTTTGGGGATTATCTTGCAGTTGACAAGGTGAATTTAGATATAAAAAAGGGCGAAATATATGGATTTTTAGGACCTAACGGCGCAGGTAAAACCACTACTATTAGAATGCTTACGGGTACTTTAAGGCCATCCGAAGGTGAAGTTTATATTTGTGGATTGCCTCTAAAAGATAAAGAAATCGAGATAAAGAAAATGATAGGAGTAATTCCAGATGAGCCAAAATTATATGAAGGCTTGAGAGGAAATGAATTTTTAGATTTTATAATCGGAATTTATCAGCTAGACAAAAAAGAAACAATCTCAAAGTTAGAAGAATTAACAAATGCGTTTGGTGTAGATTATTTAAATGATTACATTGGCGATTATTCTCATGGGATGAAACAAAAGTTGATGTTAATTTCAGTGCTAATGAGAGAACCAAGAGTGATGTTTTTAGATGAGCCTACAGTAGGTTTGGATGCAAGATCAGCAAGACTACTAAAAGATTTACTTACTAAGATTGCTCAAAAAGGCTCTACAGTATTTATTACTACACATGTGTTAGAGATCGCTGAAAAGATGTGCGATAGAATAGGGATTATAAATGAAGGTAAATTAATTGCAGAAGGTAACTTAGATGAATTGAGGGCATTGAGTAAAGAAGGGAATACAAGCCTTGAAGATCTCTTCTTAGAATTGACAGGAAACGAAGATGTAGTTGACATAGTGGAGGCACTTTAATATGAGAGAGTTTTTACTATTGTATAAATATGCATCTAAAATTACAAAACCTACTAAGAATAGAATGCTTAATTTTTCTAATGTTCTTGGATGGATTATATCATTAATCTTAATACTTTTATTAACCATACCTTTAGGGATGGCGTTTTACGAAATAGGTAAATCACTAATGATACCACTTTCTAGCTTAGGGTTAGATTATAACGGATACTTATTTGACATTTACATGTTTATTTATCCACTTACATTTGGACTTATGGCAGTATTAACATTAGTGCCAAGTATGGTCTTTAACATATATGAATCAGAAGACATAGAATTTCTTTTTACACTGCCAATTAGAAGATCAAGCATTTTTATTTTTAAATCTATAATGGGTTTGTCTATGGGGATGATTCCCCTTGCAATACTTGTTGTAGTAGGGATATCATATGCTCTATTACTAAAAGTAAACTTAATTCTTAGCATCATAGCAATGCTATTTTTCATTGTATTTTTATTATTTTTATCACTGTTATTGGGGGCGTTTTTTGCTAGGATAATGACTAAATCAAGTGCTAAAATTATTTCACAAATATTTTTGTATGTGAGTATAATATTTTACGTAGTCTTGATGAATCTAATTCCTAGGCAGATGGAAGCCTCGCCTCAAGACATATTAAATAGTTTTAACTCATTTTTCGCGATAATTCATGGTGATTATTCATATTTGTTGCCGATAAATTGGTTTATGTATCTTGTAAACTTAGACATTAGAGTATTTGGTTTAGTTATTTTAGCAACATTAGTTTTAGGATATTTTATCTATAAAAATTCAAATCATTTTGAACTTGAAAGTGGAAGAGGTAAAACGAAAAAGACAAAGGGAGTTAGTGTTTCAAAACATCCTGTAATAAACAAAGAATTGAGATTAACCTTTAGAAATCCACAGAATTTATTTGGTATTGCTTATGCAATTGTATTTCCAATAATTATGCTATTAATAAACAAGCAATTTTTAAGCGGAGCTATGTTTGTAGCTTTATTCGCATCAATGTATACATCGAATTTAAGTATGCAATTGATGAGTGTGGAAAGAAAAACATGGCCACTTATAATGCTATTACCTGTTAATGACAATTTTATACTTAGGGTTAAAGCATTGATTCCGACTGCCATATACACATTTGTATATTTAATAGTTTTAGTGGTTTCATATTTTGCACTAGGGTTAAATCCTATAATGTTTTTAAGTGTCATTCCTATGATTTCGGTATTGTTATTTTCCTCATATTTCGGATTATATTTATACTTAAAAAATCCTAATAGAGATTTTAATGGCCCAGCTGTAAAGCTAAATTTTAGAGAGAGCATATCAGTACAATTTACATCCTTTTTATTCGGATTAGGCACGATAATACCTTTTGTAATGTTAGATTATATCGATAAAAATTCAGAATTATGGTTTAAAGCAATTGCATGGTTTGGACCTTGGCTAATTCTTATAGTCACAGTAGTTATTACAACTAGGGTTATAAATTCAACCAAAAAAATCCTTAATAATTGGGAATAGAGGTGATTTGTTGAAGGGATATTGTTTTGATTTAGACGGAACTTTACTTGATTCAATGTGGATTTGGGATAGATTGCCTTATGATTATTTATTGTCCAAGGGGAAAAATCCTCCTAAAAACATAAGAGAAAAATTAAAGAAATATAGTCTTAAAGAAGCATCATCAATTATAAAAGATGAGTTTAAGTTAAAAGAATCTGCAGATGAAATTAATTTGGAGATGGAGAATATACTTAAACACTTTTATGAGAACAACGTAGAGCTTAAGGACGGAGCACTAGAATTACTTCAATATTTAAAAGATAATAAGTCAAAATTATGTTTAGTTACAGCTACTGAAGAGAAACTTTTACTGCCAGCAATCAAGAGATTGGGGATTTATGAGTATTTTGATTTTATTCAAACTTGTGGCAACGTAGGATTTGAAAAATATGACGTCAATTTTTTTAAAATCTTAATTGATAGATTGAAATTGGAAACTAGAGATGTATTTTTATTTGAAGATGCACTACATTCTATGGAGACAGCTAAGAAGTTGGGAATAAAAGTAGTGGCGATAAAAGATCCAACTAATATTTCAGATTGGGATAAAATAACAAAAGTTGCTGACATTGCTGTAGATAATTTGTCAGATTTAAATTTTGATTATTTATAAATAGTTGTTGATAATTATCTCATACTATGATATTTTAATATAAATAAATACCTTTAAACTAATCCAGAGAGGTTAGTAAGGAGAGCGTGTTAGCCCCCTTATGTATAAGAGGGCATTTATTTTAACGCATCCTTCAGGTAAAAAAGGAGGATAAATATGTTAAAAGGAAGAAGTTTAGTAGACCCAGAGGACTTTACTTTAGAAGAATTAGAAAGCATCTTTGAACTGACTAAAAAAATAATTGAAAACGAAAAGGATTTTAACGACATTTGTCATGGTAAAATCCTAGCTACTCTATTTTATGAGCCTAGCACGAGAACCAGATTTAGCTTTGAAGCCGCCATGCTTAGATTGGGTGGTCAAGTAATCGGTTTTTCGGAGCCAGGCTCTTCTTCTGTAGCAAAAGGGGAGAGCTTAGCGGATACATTAAGAACTGTTGGTGCCTATGCTGATATAATAGCTATGAGACACCCAAATGAAGGAGCGCCAATTCACGGACTGAAGTATTGCCCGGTTCCATTGATAAACGCAGGAGATGGTGGGCATCAACATCCTACTCAAACATTAACAGATTTATTTACTATTTTAGATGCACATAAGAGATTAAACAATCTCACAATCGGCTGTTGTGGAGATTTAAAATTTGGCAGAACTGTACATTCACTTCTCAAAGCAATGTCTAGATATGAAAATGTAGACTTTGTTCTAATTTCACCTCATGAATTACAAATCCCAGATTACTTAAAAGAAGATTTGAAAAGAAAAAACATAAAGTTTCAAGAAGAAGAAAGGCTTGAAAATGTTATTGACAAATTAGATGTTCTCTATATGACAAGAGTTCAAAAAGAAAGATTTTTCAACGAAGCAGACTATGTTAGACTAAAAGATAGCTATATATTGGATCTAGAAAAATTAAAAAATGCAAAAGAAAACCTTGCTATACTACATCCACTCCCAAGAGTAAATGAAATAAAAATAGAAGTTGATGATGACAAAAGAGCTTGGTATTTTAAACAAGTTAAAAATGGGATGTTCGTAAGAATGGGACTTATTATAAAGCTATTGGGGGTAAGATAAATGTTAGAAATAACAAGTATAAAAAAGGGAATTGTCATAGACCATATAAAACCAGGAATGGGATTAAAAATATTCGAATATCTAAAATTAGATAAGGCAGATTACACTGTGGCTTTGATAATGAATGCATCGAGCAAAAAATACGGAAGAAAAGACATAATAAAGATTGAAAATACATTAGACATTGACTTAAATGTATTAGGGTTTTTAGATCCTAATATAACTGTCAATATAATTGAAAATGAAAAAATAATTGATAAGATAAAATTGGCTATGCCTGAATATGTTGAAGATATAATAAAGTGCAAAAATCCTAGATGTATAACTACTGTAGAGAGAGAAATAACTCATAGATTTAAGCTAGTAGATGAACAAAATGCAACCTATAAATGTGTGTACTGTGATCATATATATAAATGGGAGTAATTCAAATGCTTATAAAAAACATTCGTCTAGTTGACGAAGGAAAAGATTTTTTTACAGATGTACTGATAATAAACGATAAAATAGTTCAGCTTAAAGAGTCAATAGAACTAGAGGATGAAGAAGTCATCATTAATGGAGAAAATCTTGTATTGATGCCATCTTTCATAGATTTACATGCTCACTTTAGAGACCCAGGTTATACTTATAAAGAAGATATCTTGACTGGTAGCAGAGCTGCGGTTAGAGGTGGGTTTACTTATGTAAATTTAATGGCAAACACCAATCCTATTTGTTCAAATGAAAAAATAGTTTCTTATGTATTAGAAAAAGCTAGGAATATTGGATTGATTGATGTAAATCAAACTCTTTCCATAACAGAAAACTTTGACGGAGTTACTCTAAGTCATTTGGATAATATTTCTAACGCAATCAAAGTAATATCTGATGATGGCAAAGGAATAAAGAGTACAAGAGTTATGTATGAAGCACTCATTAAAGCAAAAGAGAAAGATTTAGTTGTATTGGTACATGCAGAGGATGAAGAAATATCAAAGATCGACTATAGACTAGCAGAGAATTTGGAAACAGTTAGAGATATATATTTAAATAAAAAAATAGGTGCAAAATTGCATTTAACCCATGTTAGCACAAAAGAAGCAATTGAGGATATAGAGAGAGCTAAGAAAGACAATGACAATGTAACATGCGATGTGACACCCCATCACATCGCATTATGGGATAATGATTATAGAGTAAATCCACCAATTAGAGAAAAAGAAGATGTAGATATACTAATAAAAGCCATAAGAGATGGAGTGATAGATGCAATAGCAACTGATCATGCTCCTCATAGTGTAGAAGACAAACAAAAGAATGCTCCGGGAATGGTAGGTCTAGAGACTGCTTTTAAAGTGGCTTATACGACTTTAGTAAAGCCAAATCATATTGATTTAAAAAGACTTTCCAGTTTATTAACCTATGGACCTGCTAGAATACTGGGCTTAGAATATGGAAGATTAGAAAACGGAAGTAAAGCTAATTTTGTCATAGTAGATCCAGAAAAAGAATCTACTGTAGATTCAAATAAATTCCATTCAAAATCAAAGAACACTGCATTCGAAGGTATGAAATTTAGTGGCGAAGTATTAATGACTGTTAAAGATGGGGATATAAAGTACATCGATGAAGATTTTAAAAAGGAGAGATTTTGTGATAATTGATAAGCTCTATAAGAGAGTTGAAGAAAAGGGATGCGTATGCGTAGGACTAGATACTGACACTGATTATATACCTACTCAAATTAAAAACAAATATCAGGATATTGATGAAGTTGTATTTCAATTCAATAAAAGGATTATTGATGCTACTTATGACATTGTAAGCACATACAAATTACAAATAGCATACTATGAAGCTTTAGGTGTAAAAGGATTGATGGCTTACTCAAAGACTTTAAAGTATCTAAAATCAAATGATCTAATTTCAATAGGGGATATTAAGAGAGGAGATATATCAACTACAGCAACTATGTATAAAAAAGCACATTTTGAGGGTGAATTTGAAGCTGATTTTGTCACTTTAAATCCTTATATGGGATTTGATAGTATTACTCCTTATTTAGATAATGTAGCAAATGGTGACAAGGGGATATTTGTGCTTCTTAGAACTTCTAATCCAGGCGCTAAGGATATAGAATATTTAAAGTGCGAAGATGGCAGAGAAATTTACTTTCATGTAGGAGATAAACTCTATGAATTATCAAACAAATACTTATCTTCATGTGGATATTCACCCATAGGAGCTGTAGTAGGCGGAACTTATACTGATGAAGCGATAGAGATAAGAAACAGATATGATAAAATGTTCTTCTTAATTCCAGGATATGGAGCACAAGGAGCTAAAGGAAAAGATGTAAAATTATATCTTAAAAATGGAAACGGTGGGATAGTTAATTCTTCAAGGGGAATTATTATGGCGCATAAAGGCAAAGAAAATGAATATGAGAATTTCAATCAATATATTAGAAAAGCAGTATTTGACATGAGGGAGGATATTGGTTTTGAAAGAGACAAATATTAAATGCAAGGTCTTAAGCAACAATGAAATTGCTAAAAATATATATGAAATTACTTTGCAAGGCAATATTTCAGGTATTCCAGGCCAGTTTTACATGGTAAGGGCATGGGAAGGTCTTGATCCTTTTCTATCAAGACCTCTCAGCATATCTGATATAGAAGGTGATATTATCCATTTCGTATATGAGGTAAAAGGAAAAGGGACTAAAGAATTGTCCTCAATGAAGACAAATGAAGTAGTACAATTAACTGGGCCTTTAGGCAATGGTTTTATTATAAAAGAGAATATGAGATCTGCTGTAGTTAGTGGCGGGATAGGTATAGCACCAATGATTTATTTGCTTAAGCAGAACCACAAAATGATGGATATGTTTGCTGGTTTTAGAGCAGAACCATATTTAATTGATGTATGCAATGCTCACTCTAAAAACTTGTATGTTGCATCAGAAGAAGGTTTAGGTGGGTATAAGGGGTTTGTTACAGAGCTAATAAATGTTGAGGATTATGATGTTATATATGCTTGTGGGCCTCATCCTATGTTAGAAGCATTAGCTGAGGGCAATAAAGATAAAGCTATACTTTATGTGTCAATGGAAAAATATATGGCTTGTGGTATAGGAGGTTGTTTAGGATGCACAATCCAAACAAGAAATGGAATGCGGAGAGTTTGTAAAGACGGTCCAGTTTTTGAGGCTAAAGAGGTGTATTTTGATGAATAGCAATGTAGAGTTTTTGGGGATAAATTTTAAGAACCCTGTAATTGCAGCTTCAGGAACTTTTGGCTTTGGCAAAGAGTATGATGAATATTTTGATATAAGCGTATTAGGTGGAATTTCCACAAAAGGACTGACATTGCATGAAAAGATCGGAAACTTTGGAAGGAGAATATATGAGACCCCTTCAGGACTTATGAATAGCATTGGTTTACAAAATCCAGGGGTTGATAAATTTATAGAAGAGGAACTTCCGTTTTTATTGAGCAAGGACATTGTGATATTAGCAAATTTAGGCGGTGGAAGTATTGAAGAGTATGTTTTAGGAGCTATGAAATTAAATGAAACAGACATACCTATTATAGAGCTCAATATATCTTGCCCTAATGTAAAAGAAGGCGGGATGGCGTTTGGAATTGATGAAAAAATAGCTTATGATGTAGTCAAAGAAGTAAGAATGGTGACAAATAAAAAATTGGTTGTAAAACTTTCACCAAACGCTAATGATATCTCTAAAATGGCACAAGCTTGTGTAAAAGCAGGTGCAGATGGATTGTCTTTGGTTAATACTTTCAATGCACTTGCAATTGACATATATAAGAGAAAACCTATATTCAATAATATAACAGCTGGGTTATCAGGGCCATGTATTAAACCTATTGCGTTACGAATGTTATATGAAGTAAAAAAAGCAGTCGATGTGCCACTCATAGGCATAGGCGGAATAACAAACTTTGAAGATGCAATTGAATTTATCATGGCGGGAGCGGATTTAATACAAGTAGGCAGTGCAAATTTTAGAGATATATATGCTTCAAAGAAAATTGCAGAGGGAATTGAAGAGTTTATGGCAAAAGAAAAAATAAGCAATTTGAAAGAAATTAAAGGGATTATAGGAGGTTAATGATGGAGATATTAAATCTGCTGGTTGAAACAGGAGCCGTTTTAGAAGGACATTTTTTATTATCATCAGGTAAACATAGTGACAGATACATTCAGTGTGCAAAATTGCTACAATACCCAGATAAAGCTGAGATTGTAGTAAAAAAAATAGTTGAAAAAATAAAAGATCTGGATATAGATATTGTGGTTGGTCCAGCTATGGGTGGCATTATCGTAAGTTATGAAATCGCAAGGCAACTAGGAAAGCCTGCTATATTTACAGAAAGAGAAGATAATATTATGAAATTGAGAAGAGGATTTGAGATTTTAGAAGGGCAAAATGTACTTATTGCAGAAGATGTAATAACAACTGGAAAATCTTCATATGAAACTATTGAAGTAGTTGAGAGCTTAGGTGGGAAAGTCATTGGGATCGCAGCAATTATAGATAGAACAGTAGAAGAGATAAATCTACCTATATACTCTGCGCTAAAATTAGATGCAAAAGCATATGATGCAGATGAATGCCCAATATGCAAAACTGGTTTACCTTTAGTAAAACCAGGAAGCAGAAAGTTTAAATAAATTTAATGTTTTGAAATATTATATAACACCTCTTTTAATTTAATAAAATAGGTGTTATTCTATTAATGTGGAGATGATGTTATGCTAACAGGAATTGATATTGTAAAAAATGAAAGAATTCAAAAATTGATACAAACTAATAAAGATACTTTTTACAAAAGGGTTTTTACTAAAGATGAGATAAATTATATTAGAGACAAGAGAGATTCGATAGGAACAATTGCAGGGTTATTTGCAGCAAAAGAAGCCGTTTCTAAGATGTTAGGCACTGGAATCGGAGAGATATCATGGACAGATATTGAAATTTGCCATAGTGGCAAAGGAAAACCATACCTAAATATCAACGATAAGCTTAAAACAATATTTAGAATGTTGGGCATTAAAGAAGTAGATATTTCTATTTCTAATGAGAAAGAATTTTCAATAGCAGTTGCGGTAGCTGTATCAAATAAAGGCTTAGAAGTAGGAATACCAAACAACATGCCATATAGGCTAAATAAAAGAAAAGTAGATTCGCATAAAGGAGATTTTGGGAAAATTGGAATCGTGGCTGGAAATATTGGAATGACTGGATCTTTATATTTAGCATTATATGGGGCGTTAAGAAGTGGTTCAGGACTTGTTTATGGATTGGTAAATTCACAATTACTAAAAATACCTAGTATTGCTCCTACAGAGGCAATATTGAGAGATTTAGAAGATTTTACATTGAAAAAAATGGAAATAAACGATTTTTCATCATTATTGGTTGGTCCGGGAATAGGTGTTGGTTATAAACAACTCACGTATATAAATTATTTTGCCAAAGAATTTAACAACACAATTGTAATAGATGCAGATGGTTTAAATAATATTATAAATGATTTAGATATTTTAAGTAATAGAAATGGGAAAACAATAATTACACCTCATCCTGGTGAAATGTCGAGATTGATTAGGAAAGATATTCGATATATTAATGACCATAGAGAAGAGTGTGCTGTTAGTTTTTCACAAGAACGAAACGTAATTACTGTTTTGAAAGGGCATGAAACTATAGTAACAGATGGAGAAAATGTTTATAAAAATTTCTCTGGGAATCCAGGGATGGCTACAGCCGGAAGCGGAGATGTACTTGCAGGAGTTATCACTTCATTAATAGGGCAAGGTTATGATGCTTATGAGGCATGTGTAATGGCTGTTTATGCACATGGGCTTGCTGGAGATTTAGCTAGAGAGAAGTACGGCGAGTATGGTATGATTGCTAGAGATATCATTGAATTTTTGCCAAAAGCTTTGGAGTTTATAGAAGATAAAACGCAATGGAGTTGAATATGATGGATTTAAATCATAGAGAGGCATATTTAGAAATAAATTTAGATAATTTAGAACACAATTATAGAGAAATAAAAAAAATAGTAAGTGAAAAATCTATAATTATGCCTGTTATAAAAGCTAATGCTTACGGACATGGCGCTGTTAACTATGCAAAAAAACTTTTAGAAATAGGAGCTACGAGATTTGCTGTTTCGATATTGGATGAAGCAATAGAATTGAGAAAAGCTAATATTAACGTCCCAATAATGATACTTAACTATACTAGCCCAATACGATTTAATGAATTAATACATTATGATTTAATTCAAACAATTTACGATTACAATAATGCTAAAGCACTTTCTGAACAAGCAAATAAACTTGATAAAACTGTAAAAATTCACATTAAAATTGACACTGGAATGGGAAGACTTGGGTTTTTACCAAGTGATGAGACTATAGAGGAAATATTAAATATAAATTCTCTCTCAAATATTGAGATAGAAGGCATATTTACTCATTTTGCAAGAGCTGATGAAAAAGATAAAACCCCAACAGTTGAACAATTTAACAAATTCATGAATGTAGTAAATGCTTTAGAACAGAGAGGATTATCAATAAAATTAAAACATGTATCGAATTCTGCTGCTATAATAGATATGCCTGAATATAATTTAGATTTAGTAAGACCTGGGATTATATTGTATGGACTTTATCCTTCTGATGAGGTCAATAGAGATAAAATAAAATTAAAACCAGTAATGGCTCTTAAAGCTAAGATATCTAATGTGAAAATAGTCCCAGAGAATACTGGAATAAGCTATGGACATAAATTTGTAACTAAGCATACTACAAAGATCGGAACAGTTCCAATAGGATATGCAGATGGATTTACAAGACTGCTCTCAAACAAAGGGAATGTGTTTGTAAAGGGTGAAAAGGCAAGTATTGTAGGGAATATTTGCATGGATCAGTTTATGTTGGATTTAACAAAAATTCAAAATATAAATATTGGCGATGAAGTAGTATTATTTGGAGATAGTGAATATGGTTATCCAAGTGTAGATGAAATCGCTAAAACTATAGGGACTATTAATTATGAGATAGTATGTATGATGAATAGGAGACTTCCTAGAATATATTATGAAAACAATAAGGTTGTAGATGTCGTCGAATATTTGTTAGATTGATATTTATATTGACACTCTTTTTAGAAAAGTTATATAATCATCATATATTAAGTTTTCATTTCTCTAAGCTTATATAAGGGGGTGGATTTATTGGCACAAGTTAATTTTGGGCTTCCTGTGATACTCAATGAAAATGACATCATGTTTAAGCAATTAAAGTATTTATGCAATAATGGTTGTAAATGTAAGAAATATCAAGAATTTATAAAAGCATACGAGGAAGTCAGCCAAATCAACTTAACCCTTGCAGAAATTGGCATTGAGGAGGATATGATTGACTTGATGTATTACGAAATAAACTTGGAGCATAGATATATATGATAGTAAAACGCGGAGAAATATATTACGCAGATTTAAGTCCTGTGGTTGGCTCAGAACAAGGAGGAGTAAGGCCAATACTTATCATCCAAAACGATGTTGGGAATAAGTATAGTCCAACAGTTATAGTAGCAGCTATTACTTCACAAATAAACAAAGCTCGGCTGCCTACCCATGTTGAAATTACTGCTCAAGATTTTGGGCTACCTAAGGACTCAGTTGTATTGTTGGAACAAATAAGAACAATCGACAAAAAAAGGCTTAGAGAAAAAGTGGGAAAATTTGATGATGATATGATGAAAAAAATTGATGAGGCATTAAAGATAAGTGTTGGACTTGGTGATTATTAATAATTTACATATTTTAGCGAAAATAAGCACTTTGGTGGTTAAAAGTGCTTATTTTTATACTTATAAAAAATAATACAAATAAATTGGTGTATTTTGAATATACTTTAGATGTAAATTCATCTATAGCTAGGGAAAAAGAAATTAGTACAGGCTGCAAATCCATTATGGAAAGATTTAGCGGAGTAGTTTAAAAGATAAGATTCTTCGCTATGCTCAGAATGACAGGATTTTGAAATATGATTAAAATTATGGGCTTGTCATCCTGAACGAAGTGAAGGATCTTATTACATATTATTACTATCATATGTAGCAAATGAATGATAATATGCATCTGTAAATGTAAATCACAATTTAACATAAAATAGGCTGAAAGAATTATCCATACTTTGAACACATCGCTACTTTCATTTATTTTTATATCTACTTATTTGACAAGTCGCATGATTGTTTTATTCAAACTCCTTAATCTTAGAATTAAGGAGTTTTTTGCATATATGTATTTTTAATATAGAAGAAATATATGCACAGCTTAACTATTATATTGAATATTAATAAATTACAGTATAAAATTAATGTAATTTATATATCATATAATCGAGGTGATTTTTTGTTTAATAGAGTTATAGATACAATAAAAAGGAATGAAAAAGTAATATATTTAGCACCTTCAGATGAACTAATTGAATTTGTAAGAGAAAGTGTACTTAACGAGTTAGGGGCATTATATGATATCGATGTTATAACATTCGATGATTTAGCAATGAATATTTCAAAGGATTTTATAGAGGAAAGAGAAGTTATTTCAGAGGAAAGTTCACTAATAATTTTAGAAAATATAATAAAAAAGATGCATGATGATCAAATGTTGGATTATTTTGATAAAGTTTATAACAAAAATGGATTTATCATAAATATATTAAACGAGATTAGAACTTTAAAAGATGACAACATAGGATATGAAGATCTTTTGAAAAAAATTAGCTCAATAAATGATCAAGTTATCTACAATAAATCGATTGAACTAGCTGAAATATATAAGGAATATACAAATAAACTTAAAGAACTAAACTTACTAGATTTAAATGACTTAATATTTATAGCAATTGAAAACATAGATAAAACGAGATTTTTTGATGGGGTAAATATGTTTATAATCGATGGCTATATTGATATATCAAATAGTGAAGAGATGTTGATAAAGGCAATAAAAGATAACTTCAATATGGATTATATTTATCATTTACCTCTAGATATACCATTTGTTAGATCTTTTGCAGAAAATGAAATTTTAAAATTTGTAAAAGAAAACAATTTTGAAATAATATATGATGACTTTATTAAAAATAGTAAATACAAAGAACTATCCAGTGTGATATTTGAATCTGGAAAAGTTAAGTGTAGTGGAATTGAAATCATTGATGCTCCATGTATTGAAGATGAGATAAGACAAGTTGCTGGTAAGATAAAGGATATATCGATGCAGAACGAAA
>NZ_JBSQIL010000013.1:0-31502 GCF_055108775.1 Soehngenia sp.
CATTTATCATCTCAAGTATCATCAAGAAGGTGAAATTATATCTAATTCAATAAAATTTAATAGAACATTGTGCTGTTTTTTCATGTTTAGTTTACAGAGCCATTTCTATATCGTTATATTACCCAATTGGGTATAATATTATCAATATAATTATTAAATTTGAATGTAGGTGAAATAATGCGAAGAGAAAGAGTAGAATATTTAAAGGACTTGCCTTTAAACATAGAACTTTTGAGAGTCAAAGAATATCCTCTGCATTGGCAAAATAGTTTAGAAATATTATTTATGCTAAAAGGTAGCATCATGCTAAATGTAGAAGCAGAGAGATATCCACTGAAGGAAACTGAAATAGAAATAATCAACCCAGATGAAGTCTACAGTATGGAGGCAATTGACGAAGATAATTTGCTTTTAATTTTTCAAATAGATCCAATGTTTTTTGAATCATATTACGAAGATGCAAAAGATATATTTTACTACACAGATTCAGCAAATCTAGGAGATCAAGATAAAGAGAAATATTATAAGCTAAAGAAATTGCTAGCCATAATACTATATGAAGTTATATCAAAATTAGATGATTATGAAGATATAGTTGAAGAAAAGCTTTTAGATGTTATGTATCATCTTTTGAATAATTTTCATTATTTATTCTATGATGAAGAAAGTTTAAAAGATGATGAAATTCAATTAGAAAGATATCATAGAATAATGAAATATCTAAGTAACAATTACATGAACAAAGTAAGCCTAAAAGACATCGCTAAACAAGAATTTTTAAGCTCTCAATATTTATCCTATAAAATAAAGGAAGTATTCGGGAAAGGATTTAACGAATACTTAAACCAGATAAGAGTTGAAGAATCTACAAAGCTTCTATTGGATACAAACAAGTCGATCAGTGAGATAGCTGAAGATGTTGGGTTTTCTCATGTAAGATACTATAATAAGCATTTTAAAAATCATTACAATATGACCCCACTTCAATATAGAAAAAAATATAAAGTAAGCGACAAAGAATTAGAAAAGTTAAAAAGAGTAGAGAACATAAATCTTTTAGAAGCAATAAACTATTTAGAAAGCTATTTATTTGATTATGAAAGATATAATTATGATAATAGAATAATAAAATTGGATATTGACTTAAAAAAAGAACCTATAGATAGCTTTAAAAAACCTGAAATAATCGACATAGGAGATGTTTCTTTATTACTTGAAGAAGAAAACAGAAGGATATTAAAAGAAATTCAGGAAGAAATTGGGTTTAAATATTTAATTGTAAACAATCTATTCTCTGACGATATGGATATTTATAAAGGGAAAAATAAAAGATTTATCAATTGGACTAGAGTAGAGATAATACTTGATTTTTTAGAAGATATAAAACTCATTCCAATCATATCGACAAATGGAGTTCAAAAGCATATAGTAGATGACTTTATAAATACATTCTCTAAGACATACTCAAATTTAGAAAAATATCTTGAGCTAAGCTTGGATGATTTTAATATCACCTATCCTTTATTCGATATAAACACAAAGCATGATACACTTCTAATGGCAAACTATATCATTTACAGTTATACTATTGAAAACCGTAAAATTGTCATGAATGTAATCGATGAAATATCTAAAGACACTGTGCTGACGAATGAAACTTTTTTTGGAGGGAAAGGGCTATTCACAGCTAACTATCTAAATAAGCCATCTTTTTATGCATTTAAATTCTTGTCGCTTTTAGGTGACGAAGTTTTATATAAAGACGAGGGGCATATAATAACAAGATCCGAATCAGGATATCAGATATTACTATATAATCCAGAAAAAATAAGTGAAGAAGAGATATATGGGGATGATGTAAATAAAAAGTTGAAAGAAAAAAAGATCTCTTTGAATTTTTTTAACACGGAGCATAATTTTCAAATTACTAAATATGATTTAAACAAAAGTCATGGTTCGGTATATGACAAGTGGATATATTTGGGCTCTCCTGAAAGGCTTACAAGTGAAAATTGGAGTTTGTTAGATAACTATGTGCACCCTTATGTAAGTTTTTACTTTTCTGAAAAAACAAGTGTGTTCAATTTAGTAGCAAAGATAAAGCCAAATGGATGCGTACTATTTACTTTTAATTATGGACTAAATTAAGCTATATAATGTACTATGTTAAGATAATTTAATTTTTTAAAAAATTAAAAAAACCTAATTTAATCCGAAAAGAAGGACAACACAGTCAATTACTTAAATTCCCTCAAATGATAAAATATATTTATCAAATGGGGGTTTTAATATGAGCAACAAAGAATTTGGAGAAGAAAAAATATCAAGATTGTTGATAAAATTTTCTATTCCAGTAATAATATCAATGCTCGTTAATGAATTATATAATATGGTCGATACCTTTTTTATAGGTAGGACAGTAGGTGGAGAAGGGATTGCTGCAATTATTGCTGTATTTCCATTTCAAAGAATAATTGTTGCACTAAGTGTGATGATAGCTGTAGGGGCAATGACATCTTTTTCTAGATATAATGGACAAAAAGACTATGACAAGGCTAAAGAAGTACTGAATTCTGGATTTTCAATGATATTAGCAGTAATGGCACCTATAGTGCTTTTAGTCATGTTTTTCAAACAAAACATCATTGGAATAATAGGAGCAGGTGAAGTAGTAGAAGCACTAGCATCTGAATATCTAGGTATAATTTCATTTGGAGTTATATTTTTAGGTCTTACAGTATATATATCGCATACTATGATAGCTCTAGGTAATACCAGAGTATCTATTATAAGCACAAGTTTGGGAGCGTTAACGAATATTATATTTGATTATATACTAGTAATAAACTACGGAATGGGAATTAAAGGGGCGGCTATATCAACAACAGTTTCCCAGATAGTAGGCTTTATTTATGCTTTTTACAAATTTAGAGAAATGAAAAAAGAATATGGGATATCACTTAAGCTTAATATAAATCCATCATATATCATACCAATACTTTTAGTTGGAATTTCCTCTTTTGTTATCGAGGCTGAAGATGGAATACTTATGGGTAATTTAAGTAGCCTCTTAGCAGGGACTATAGGTGATGAAGGACTTGTAATATTAGGAGTAGTTTCTAAAGTTTATATGTTTTTATTCATACCTATATTTGGGATTGCACAAGCTATGCAGCCAATAGCAGCATATAATCTCGGTGCGAACAAACTAGGAAGGCTAAAGAAACTAATGTCAAAGACAATAATGTTTTCATTGGTCGCATCAACTGTACTTTGGATATTTTCATTGATATTTGCTACGAATATGATTAGTTTATTCATTCAGGACGAAGCAATTATAGAAGATGCTGCATTTGCATTTAGGATAATGATTTCTGCATTTCCTTTACTGAGTGTATATTATGTTTCAATATTTTATTTCCAAGCTATGGGCAAAGCTAAGACTTCGATATTGACAGCAGTTTTAAGGCAATTAGTTATAATGCTTCCTATTTCAATATTGCTTGTTAAAGGCTTAAACTTTGGCAGTCTGGGAGTTTGGTTATCTTACCCTATATCTGACTTTTTAGCTAGTTTAGCAGCATTTATGTTGATAAGAAATGAAGGGATTGAATTAAATGTTCAAATAAATGTTCAAAGACAAAAGGCAGAAGAAAAGGCTCTAATTACTAGAAATAATATGTGATATAATCAAGAGTAGATATAATCTACTCTTTTTTTATGGAGGGAAAAAATGAGTGCTAAGAAGAATTACTATAAAAAGAAAAATCAACCACCAGGAACTCTAGTATATACAGGAGAACAAACAGATAATTTTCAAGAGCTCTATTTAACCACTTACAATAAAGAAAAAATAGTACATAAGCAGATTAAATCAGTAGACGAATTTATAAACGAAGAAAATTTAGGTGTAAAATGGCTAGATGTAATTGGATTATCTAATATAAAAACGATAGAAGAAATAGGTGCAAAATTAAAACTACACAGGCTTATCTTAGAAGACATAGTAAATATAAGACAAAGAGCAAAATTGGAAGAATATGATGATGCATTATTTTTGGTCATTAAAAAACTTTCAATCTTAGAAGATATTGAAATAGTATCAAATCAAATATCAATCATCATAAAAGAAAACATGGTCATAACTTTTCAAGAATACAACAACAAAGCATTTGAGAATATTAAAAAGAGACTCAATGAAGGGGCATATGTAAGAGGGCTTGGGGCAGATGATCTTACCTATGCATTAGTGGATTCTATAGTGGATGGATATTTTGACATAATGGAAATTTTAAGTGAAGAAATAGACAAGACAGAAAACGAATTAATGGATGATCCAGAAAAAGAAACTTTAAACAGAGTCTATTCTTTAAAAAGACAAATCGTTTATTTTAGAAACACTATATGGCCAGTTCGAGATATCGCTAATACTTTATCTAGAGGAGAGATGAATTTAATTGACCAAAAGACATCTTATTATTTTAGAGATATATATGACCATTCAATACAAGTGATAGAGTTAATAGAAACATATAGAGATACTGTATCAGGAATGATGGATATATATTTATCGAGTATAAGTTCTAAAACCAATGAAGTAATGAAGATATTGACAATATTTTCGACTATTTTCATTCCACTTACATTTTTAGCTGGAGTTTATGGAATGAATTTTATATATTTTCCAGAACTTAAATTCAGATATGGATATTTAGGTTTTTGGATAGTAAGCATATTAATAACAATCACAATGCTTAAATATTTAAAGAATAAAAAATGGTTATAGATATTGATTTTTAAAATCTAAAGTGTTATCATATTAATAGGTACAGTAATAAATTACATATAACTGTAACAATACACTTTTGGAGGTATTATATGAATAACACTAAAAGATTGGTATCTTACGGAGTATTGATGGCTCTGACTGTAGTAATGACAATGGTAATACATATTCCATCACCTGCTCAAACTGGTTATATAAACTTAGGAGATATGGTAATATTTATCACGGCTTTTTTCCTTGGCAAAAAAGCTGGGTTTATAGTTGGAGGTGTTGGGTCAGCTCTTGCTGATATATTATTAGGATATAGTATATTTGCACCTGTAACATTGATTGCAAAAGGACTAGAAGGGTATGTAGCAGGGGCTATTTTTGAAAAGGAATTAGGTAAGAAATACCCGATATTACCATCATCAATAGGTGGTATAGTAATGGCGATTGGTTATTTTGTTGCTGAAATATTTATGTTTGGATTTAATGCCTCGTTGATAAATTTACCAGCAAATATTGTTCAGGGATTATTTGGTGCAATTGCTGCTAGTATACTCTATAAATTATTAAAAGATAAAATCAACTTATAAGCTCCGTTAAGGAGCTTATTTTTATGAGTATTTTTATTATTAAAATGTTATAATATATTACATAACAATTAAATATAAGTAAAACACATGTGGGGTGTAAAGTGATGAAGAATAAGGCTGTAGTCTTAGGAACAAATTACTATGTAGGATTGAGTATAATAAGATGTTTGGGTAGAGAGGGAGTTCATGTAGTTGCAGTTGATTATAGTGAAGAAAGCCGTTATGGCGCAAAATCTAAATATTTAAGTGAAAAACATTTAGCACCACATTATAAAGAAAATCCTGAGGGATTGCTAAATTTTTTAATAGAATATTCAAAGAATCAAGAAGCTAAACCAGTTCTTTACCCTGGAGCCGATCCTTATGTCGAATTTATAGATAAATATTTTGATGAATTAAAAGAGCATTATTTATTTCCTATGGATAGAAAAGGATTTTGGACAGAAGTAATGAATAAATATACAATGAGCTTATTGGCTAAAAAGCATGGAGTCTTAGTGCCTGAAACAATTAATTCAAAAGATGAAAATTTAGTAGAAAGAGTAAGAGAAGAGATCAAGTATCCTTGTATCATAAAACCTATGGATTCTGCATCATTTGTAAAAGCATATAGAAGAAAAGTATTCATTATTAATTCAGAAGAAGAACTTATAGAAAAAGTAAATATGATACACAAAGATGGACACGGGATAACTATCCAAAGAATAATACCAGGACCTGAAAAAAATTGCTATTGTTATGATGCATATCTTAATCAGGATTCAAAAGTTACTCATTACACTGCAGCATATAAAATCAGGCAATGGCCAAATAATTTTGGGGCATCAACATATGCTAAACAAACTTGGATACCTGAATTGCATGAAATATGCAAGCCGTTTTTAGAAGGCATTGGATTTAAAGGATTTGCAGAATGTGAATTAAAAAGAGATGTAAATACTGGGAGAATCTATTTAATAGAAGTAAATGTAAGGACTATAAATTTCAATGAAATGCTATACAAAGCTGGATTGAATTTTCCGTACATCGCATACTTAGAAATGACAGATAAGATTCCAGAACCTAAAGCCATTGAATATGAGACAGGATATGTTTTTCACTACATGTACGAAGATTTATTTGCAATTAGAAATTATTTAAAAACAGGACAGATGACAATAGGCGATATTATAAGAGATAATACTTTTAAGAAAGTACATTCCACATGGTCATGGTCTGATCCCTATCCAGGTATATATTTTGTGGGAACTGTCATAGGTAAAATGTTTAAGAAAGCTATTGGCAGAGAATAACCATTATTGGAGGAAATTATGGAAAAAATAAAAAGCAGCTTAAATTCTATTAAAGAACTAGATTTTGAAGCCATGAATGAAACCAAAAGACGATGGGATTCTCTTGTTAAACCTATAGGTAGCTTAGGATTGATGGAAGAAATCACGATAAAATTATCTGGAATTTACAGAAAAACTAAATTTTCAATAGATAAAAGAGCTGTATTAGTCATGGCTAGTGACAATGGCGTTGTAGAAGAAAATGTGACTTCTTCTCCGCAAATATTTACTAGAATTTTAGCTGAAAAAATGGCTAAGGGAATGACTGGGGTCAGTGTAATGTCTAAGTCAGTTAAAGCTGATGTAGTAGTAGTAGATATTGGTATAAATGGAGATGTAAAAGAAGAGAAAGTCATAAATAGAAAGATTAGATATGGCACAAATAACTTCACTAAAGCTCCCGCTATGACATATGATGAGACTATAAAAGCTATAGAAACTGGTATCGATGTTGCAGATGAATTATTTAATAGAGGATATAAGATATTGGGAACTGGTGAAGTAGGAATTGGTAACACTACTACTTCTGCAGCGATAATCAAAGCTATCACTGATTTTAATATAGATGATATTGTTGGAAAAGGTGCAGGAATTACTGATGAACAGCTAATTTTAAAGAAAAATGCAATTTTAAAGGCTATTGAATTACACAAGCCAAACAAAGACGACGCAATAGATGTGATATCCAAAGTAGGCGGACTAGACATAGCGGGACTTGTAGGAGTTTATCTATCTGGAGCTAAAAACAGTAAGCCTGTAGTTATGGATGGCTTTATATCACAAGCTGCTGCGTTATGCGCCATAAAACTTGACAAAAGGGTAAAAGACTACATAATACCATCCCATCTGTCAAAAGAGCCTGGTGCTAAATTTGTGTTCAATGAAATTGGACTTAAACCAATGCTTGATTTATCTATGAGACTTGGCGAGGGAACAGGTTGCCCATTAGCTTTTCAAATAATAGACACTTCAATCTACACTTTAAATAACATGGCTACATTTGAAGAAGCAGAGATTGAAAAAGAATTTTTAGTAGATATAAGCAAAGACGAGGAGAAATGAAATGATCACAATGGTTACTGGTGGTGCTCGAAGTGGAAAGACAAATTTTGCCCAGAATAGATTATCGGGGAAAACAGACGTTGTATATATTGCTACTGCTAAAATAGAAGATAATGAAATGGCCGAGAGAGTTAAACATCATAGAAACAATAGACCTAGTGAATGGAGAACTTTTGAAGCATATCGTAATTTAGAAAATGCATTGGGAGAAGAAAATTATTATCTCTTAGATTGTGTCACAAACTTATCTTCAAATATAATGTTTGATTTATCTAAAAATGAAAGTTACATAGATAATGGTATTCAGAATCAGATTGAAAAAGAGATATTAAAAGAGCTGAATCAGTTTATTTCATTGATTAATAAAACAAACAAGAATTTGATTATAGTGACCAATGAACTCGGAGATTCTATTGTTCCTCAAAATCATATATCAAGAGTGTTTAGAGATATACAAGGACGAGTAAATCAATGCTTAGCAAGCATTTCTGATGAAGTTTTCATAGTTATTTGTGGAATAGAAGTGAGGTTAAAATGATAGATGGCCTTATACTAGCTTTTGAATTTTTTTCAAGGCTGCCTCTTAGAAAAAATGTGGATTTTACAGAAAAAAACATATCCTTTTGTGTATTCTTTATGCCATTTGTAGGACTTTGTATTGGTTTTGTTGCTGCTATTGTTTTTAGTTTGATTTCCCGACTAGATTTACTCATAGCAAGTTTTTTGACAGTTACATCTATTGTGATATTGACAGGGGGACTTCATCTAGATGGCTTAGCCGATACATTTGATGGATTTTTTTCCAATAGAGAAAAAGATAAGACCTTAGAAATAATGAAGGATAGCAGAATTGGGACATTTGGAACAATTGCTATAATTCTAGTTTTATTGGGTAAGATTATATTAATATATAAAATAAGAGATATTACTCTTATAGCAATTATATTATCTTTAGGGAATGCAAGACTTGCAACAAGCATAAATATTTCACATAGGAATAGTGCTAAAAATGAGGGATTGGGATTTTTATTCTATAAAAGCAAACCTTTGAAGAAAGTTATAATTAGCACGATATTATATATTATTTTAGTTTTAATTGTAAATCCATTCAATATTTTGCCTCTAATAGGAACTATTATTTTCGGATTAACATTTGCTAGATGGGCTGATAGAAAAATAGGAGGACTAACTGGAGATGTGAATGGTGCAACAATTGAATTAGGAGAGATAATATCTCTTTTAGTATTTTGGGGGGTAGCACAATGGATATAATTTTTATAAGGCATGGAGAAACAGAAGATAATATAAAAAGGGTACTGAGTAAAGATGATGTTTTGCTTACAAAAAGAGGAGAAGAACAAATAAAAAAAATCAAACCATTAGTAGAAGAACTTGAATATGAAAATGTATATATAAGCCCTTTGAAACGGACAATTCAGACCAGTGAAATACTAGGAATTGATGGGATAATGGAAGAAAGAGTAAAGGAGATAGATTTTGGCATATTCAAAGGATTAGGCTATGAAGAATTCATGAAAGTTTACCCTGAAGAAGGCAAAAAATGGATTAGCGATTTGAAAAATTACCAGATACCCAATGGAGAAAGTTTGAAAATGACATATGAAAGAGTAGTAGATTTTCTTGAAGATATAATAAAGGAAGATAAGAATATGTTGGTGATCACTCATGAAGGCATAATAAAATTAGCATTTTCATGGGTGTTTGATAGCGATGATTATTTCAATAAATTTATAGCATCAAATGGGAGCATAAATATCATTTCGGTAAATAAAGACTATAAATTTATCAAGAAATTGAATGCAAGAGGATAGGTATTGAAATGCAGAAAATAAATGGTATAATATTTGATTTAGATGGGACAATTTTAGACACTATTTATGATATAGCAGATAGTGCAAATAAGACCTTAGAAAAGCTTGGCTTTCCAAAGCATAATTATGATGAATACAAAAAAATGTTGGGAAATGGATTTAGGAATCTTATGATAAATAGCTTGCCACAAGGAATAGAAGAAAATATTATTTCTAATGCGATTGAAATATTCACAAAAGAGTATGAAAAAAACTATATGAATAAGACAAAGCCATTTCAGGACATAGAGTATATACTTAATGAATTACAAAATAAAGGGGTTAAGATGGCTGTAAATTCTAACAAAAAAGATTATTTCAGCAAGAGATTAGTTGATAAATTTTTTTCTGATATAAATTTTGTTAGGGTTTATGGAGATAGAGAAGGGAAAAAAAGAAAACCTCATCCAGAAACGAGTCTAGAGATAGCAGAAGCTATGAAATTATCACCTGGAGAAATAATATACATAGGAGATAGCGAAGTGGATGTGCTTACTGCTAAAAATGCTAATATGAAAAGTGGAATTGTTACATGGGGATATAGAGATTTAAAAGACTTAGAAAAGTTTGATGTAGACTATATTTTCTATAATCCTAAAGATATACTAAATATAATAGAATGAAAGGGTTGAAAAATGGAAAAAATAAGGTTATATGGGTTTAATAATTTGACTAAGAGTTTGAGTTTCAACATTTATGATGTTTGTTATGCGGTATCTGCTGAAGATAAGAAAAAATACATTGAATATATCGATGAGCAGTATAATTCAACTAGGTTAACTCAAATATTGGTAGAAATAACAAAAATCATTGGTGCAAATATTTTAAGTATAGCAAAACAAGATTATGAACCTCAAGGTGCAAGTGTAAATTTATTGATTTCTGAGGAAAAAGTTGATGACGAGTCGATTGATCCTTCTTGCAATAGAGGAGAAATTAATTTGGAGTATAAAAATGTAATTGCTCATCTGGATAAAAGCCATATAAGCGTTCATACTTATCCAGAGTATCACCCTGATAAAGGAATAATGACCTTTAGAGTTGATTTAGATGTATCAACATGTGGGAAGATCTCGCCTCTTAAAGCATTAAACTTTCTCTTTGACAAATTTGATTCAGACATAGTCATTTGCGATTATAGGATAAGAGGTTTTACTAGAGATATAGATGGCAGAAAGTTATTTAAAGACCATGATATAAACTCTATTCAGGATTTTATTTCTCAGGAAAACAAAGATAAATACAACATGATAGATGTAAATATATATGAAGAAAATATTTTTCACACTAAAATGCTTATAAAAGATTTGGTTTTAGACAATTATATATTCGAAAAAAGTGAAAAGGACTTAACGGAAGATGAAAAAGAGGACATAAGATATAAACTAAACATGGAGATGCATGAAATATACTATGGGAAAAACTACTAGGAGGGCATTGTATGGAACTTTGGTTTACGGAGAAATATTCTCAAACGTGCGGATTGACAATAAAAGTTAAAAATGAAATATATAGTGAAAGAACTAAATATCAGGACATAGCATTTTTTGATTCTTATGATTTTGGCAGATTTTTCACTCTTGATGGATACATGATGGTTAATGAAAAAGATGAATTTATATATCACGAGATGATAACACATGTTCCGCTAGCAGTAAATCCTAATATTAAAAAAGTCTTGGTAATTGGAGGCGGGGATGGAGGAACAATTAGAGAGCTAACTAGATATGAACAAATTGAGTTGATTCATCATGTTGAAATAGACGAAAGGGTAGTAGAACTTTGCAAACAGTATCTTCCTCAGACTGCATGCAAATTAAATGACGACAGGGTTGAAGCTTTCTATACTGATGGAGTAGAATTCATCAAAGGAAAAGAAAACTTTTATGATTTGATTTTAGTGGATTCGACTGACCCAATAGGCCCTGGAGAAGGGTTATTCACAAAAGAATTTTATAATAATTGCTATAAGGCTTTGAATGAAAATGGCATACTGGTTAATCAACACGAAAGCCCATATTTTCCTAATACTGCCAAAGAGATGAAAAAGGCTCATGCAAAATTAAAAGGGATATTTGAAATATGCAAAGTATATCAGTTCCATATGCCTACATATGCAAGTGGACATTGGCTTTTCGGATTTGCAAGTAAGACATTTGATCCTTTAAGAGATCACAAAAAAGATGAGTGGGAAAAGTTTGGGATAGAAACTAAATATTACAATTCATCACTTCATCAAGGGGCATTTGCATTGCCTAACTATGTTATAAAAGCTTTAGATGAAGCAAATGAAGAAGATTTAAAATAACACCAATAAACTGGTGTTATTTTTTATTTCAAGGGTAAAATATAAAATAAGGGGTGAGAAATAATGAAAGTAATAGCTTTAGTTGGAAGTTTAAGAAAAGATTCTTATAATATGAAAATAGCAAAATTCATGAAAGAAAGGTACAAAGATAAATTAGATATTGAAATTTTACTGCCTGATTTACCGATTTTTAATGAAGATATTGAAAACAACCCTCCAATTGAGGTAGTAAATTTCAAAGAAAAAATTAAAGCTTCCGAAGGAGTCTTAATCGTAAGCCCTGAATACAATCATTCAATACCAGGGGGATTAAAAAATGCACTTGATTGGTGTTCAAGAGTGGATAGAGTACTAGCAAAAAAACCAGTATTTATAGTTGGGGCATCTAATGGAAATGTAGGAACAGCCAGAAGTCAAATGGACTTAAGAACAGTTTTAAATTCACCTGGGATAAATGCATATGTATTGCCTTCAAATCTTGTCCTTATACCTAATGTAAACAAACTTTTCAATGAAACTGATGAATTTATAGATGATAGGACAATTAAATATTTGGACAAAGTTGTAGACAATTTTATTGATTGGAGTAAAAAATTTAGTTAGGGTGATTTTAATGAGAGTTGGATTAATATTTACTGATACAAGTAAACATTCAAGAAATGCCATGATTGATCCTCATGGAAGTAGTCAGATGGAGGAAACTGTGAAAGCAGTAAAGTTAGCATTAGAAAAGAAAAATTATGAAGTAGTAATGATTCCTGCAGGTATAGATATGCTAACGAAAATAGAGAACTCAAATGTAGATGTTATTTTCAATGCTTGTACAGGGATTAGAAAAAAGAAAGAACAAGCCAACGTGGTGGCAATGCTTGAATTATTAGATATACCGTTTGTAGGCAGTGGCTTGTCAGGCCATATTTTTGGACTTCATAAAGAAATTAGTAAAACTTTATTTAGACGAGTGGGGATCCCAACTCCAAATTCTCAGCTATTTTATAACACTGAAATATTGTTAGACAAAAACTTGAAATTCCCGCTAATAGTAAAACCTGAGCGTGAAGGCTCTAGCCTAGGGACAGATTATGACAGTGTTGTATACAATGAAAAAAATCTTTATGAGAAAGTTAATCAAATCTTAAATACATTCAAAGAACCCGCCCTAGTAGAAGAATATATAAACGGGAGGGAATTTACCATCGGTATTTTGGGGGATAAAGAATTAGAAGTTTTTGAAATACTAGAAATAATATACTCTAAAATGGAAGTTAATTTTATGACTGTAAGCATCAAAGCTAAAGATGCAGCAGGATATGAATGCCCTGCTAATATAGATAAAGAGCTTGAATTACAATTGAAAGAATATGCAAAAAAAGCTTTTAGGGCATTAGAACTCAGGGATTATGCTAGAGTGGATGTAAGATTAGACAGATTTAACAAACCTTATTTTATAGAGATAAATACTCTTCCAGGGCTTGAACCTGGTTATAGTGATTTTCCCAAAATGGCTGAAAAATCTGGTATTAGCTATGACGATTTAATTGAGAAATTAGTTCTATTAGCATATAACAGAAAAAAGAGGTGATTCTATGCCTATAGAGATATTATATATAGTCATATTATTAGCCTTGATATTGATTGTATTTGTTGGGTTTAAAAGACCTATTTATGAAGCAATGTTTATAGGATTAGTTATTCTTTCTGTCATCACGGGAAATATTGCAAACCTTTGGAAATATTTAATAACCCCTTCTACGAATACTCTATTTTTTGCTATAGTTGAATTTTTAGCGCTTGCATATATTTTTAGCAAAACTAACGTCATAGATGATATAGTGAACTTTATTATTTCTATCGTAGGAAGATTTAGAGGAGGGGCAGGTTATGCAAGTCTTATTTCCAGCACATTTATGGCATCTCTTTCAGGTACAGGGCCTGGGAATGTTGTCGCTGACGGAGTATTTACTATCCCAACTATGATAAAATCTAATTTTCCAAGGGAATTAGCAGCTACAGTCGAGATGTCAGCTAGTTCATTAGGGCCGATCCTTCCGCCATCTGGGACAATACTTTTAGCATTTGGTGTTTTGGATGCTTTATATCCAAACGATTACAATCTTTCTAGCTTTTGGATTGTTGTCTGGGGAATTGGAATCTGGTTTATACTTCAAAGGTTAATTTTATTGTATATACTTTGCAGAAAATACAATGTAAATGCATTAGATAAAAATGATATCCCTAATGTAAAAGAATCGTTTAAAAAGGGTTGGAAAGCGCTAATAATACCTATCATTATATTTGCACCTTTTTTGATTGATTTCACATTAGGAGAAACTTTTATAGCTTCAAGGCTAGGAGAAGACGGTGCGAATGCTTTTTCAAGCTCAGTAATATTGTTTGCCCCTGCGATAGCTGCGATTTATACATTCTTAATAGCAAAATATGACAAATCGAAAAAGGAGATTAAATTGAGAACATTCTTTAAGGGTGCAAGCTCGAGAATAGTTCCAGTTGCTGCAACTATATATTTTGCATATTCTCTTTCTGCTTTATTTACAGATATAAATTTAGCACAAAATCTCGGGGAATATATAAATAGCTTCAATATGGGCAGTATTGGTCTTGGGATATTCTTCCCGATTTTTACGATGATACTGGGCATGTTTTTACCTGGCTCATCACAGGTTGCCATATTTGGGGGAATAATCGTTGCAAGTTTATCGGAGGTAGGATTAAATCCACTATTGATTGCAGCATTGCTTCCAGCAATAACTGGTGGAATGGAAGGCATGACACCTCCATTAGCTTTGGCACTTTATCCTGCGGTTGGTATTGCAGGAGCAGATATGAAAAAGTCAATGAAACTAGCACTATATTGGGTATTTTCTCACTTGATAGTTTCGATACTAATAATATTAGGCATTCTGCCTGTTCCATTTATATAGTATTAAGAAGAGGAAATTAAAATTATATTAGTTAAAGTAATATATTTATTAGGAGTGAGAATAGTGAAAAAAAATATAAGCTCGATTTTAGAAAATATTTTCAGCATAATTATACTCATATCTATAATAGGTTCGGGATTTATTTTCTTGCTCTTTTTAGTCAGCATCATCATAGGTGGTGAAATTGGAAATGCTATTTCACTTTGGATTAAAAATGATTTTTTAAACTTATTAATCAGATTGACAACCATAGGAGTTATGGCAGGATTTATTAAGATGTATATAACAAAAGAACATGAACTCACAATGAAATAGGCTGCAAATAGCAGCCTATATATTCCATTCTCCATTTTTGAAAATAATGCATTCTTCTCCATTTTCAGTCTTTCCTACTATAGACAAATCACTAGTTCCAATCATAAAGTCAACATGTATCAATGAATCGTTAACACCATTTTCATCTAATTCTTTTTCGCTCATGTTTACTCCATTTTCAATATTCGTCGGATAAGCTTTACCAAGAGCAAAATGGCAGCTTGCATTTTCATCAAATAGTGTGTTTTTAAATAAAAATCCAGCTTTTTCGATAGGAGAAGAATATGGTACCAATGCAACTTCTCCAAGTCTCTTTGCTCCTTCATCCATGTTAAGCATTTCCTCTAGAATGGATTTGCCTTCTCTAGCATCAAAATCCACCACTTTCCCATTTTCAAATACTAATTTAAAATCCTCGATTAAATTACCAGAATAATTAAGAGGCTTTGAACTGTAAACAACACCATCCACACCATATTTATGAGGCATAGTGAATACTTCTTCAGTAGGCATATTGGCAACAAAGTAAACACCTTTGCTGTTTTTCCCACCACCACCAGCCCAAATATGGTTTTTTGGCAATTTTACTGTAAGATCTGTTCCATTAGATGCAGTGTAATGTAGAGTTTCAAATTTCTTTTCGTTTAAATAGTTCATTCTTCTCTCAAGGGAGTCTAAATGTTCTTTCCAAGCATTAACAGGATCATTTAAATCAACTCTAGTCGCTTTAAAAATTGCATCCCAAAGTTTTGCAACTGCATCTTCAACATTCATATCAGGGAAAAGACTTTTCGCCCAATTTTTTGTAGGAATAGAAATTACACACCATGAATTGATATCATTCATAGTATATTTTCTAACATCCTTTAGCCCTATACTTGAGGTTTTATTTGCAACAGCTATTTTTTCTGTGTCAATTCCCTTTAATAAATTTGGGTCATCTGCATGGATGCTAATAAAACCTGCACCTTTCTTAGCATAATACTCTATAATGTCTGCTCTCCACTTTGGAAATTCTTCAAAAACCTCAATTGGTGCATTTTCATATTTTAATCTAGTAAGTACATCATCATTCCAATTTACGAATACTTCTGAAGCTTTCTTTTCGTAAGCAACTTTTGCAAGTTTCCTAACAAATTCAACTCCTTCAACAGGTGCAGTTATAACAAGTGGCTCATTCGGTTGAATATTGATACCTACTTCAACTACTAATTTTGCATAATCAGATATTTTTTCTTCAAAACTCTTCACTTAATCACCTCATATATTGTTTATGTAAATATTCTAGCTTATTAATTGTAAAGTGTAAATGAAAATATTTCGGTTATTGAAAAATTTACAAAAATGGGAAAATATATAGAAACAAAAATATATTTAAAAATAGAGATAAGGTGATTTTATGTCTCGGGTATCCAACGCAATCAACATGGTTAAACTATTAAATAAAAATGGTACTATGAAAGTTAAAGATTTAGCAAGAGAATTAGAAGTAAGTGAGAGAATGATAAAAACATACAAGGAAGACTTAGAAAAAAGTGGGTTTTACATAGGGTCAAAACGTGGGCCAGATGGTGGATATTATTTAGAAATGCCACTAGAGCTATCTTTCATCGGTATAACAAAAGAAGAAATAGACTCTTTGAAGATGGTAAATGAACTTATAAAAAGTAAAGACTATCCACATGCCCCAATATTTGATAAACTTACTAAAAAAATATTAAACAATATCTCTGGGCACGAAGAAATAAACTTTTTCTCAAAAAATGTTGTAAGACCAAATTTAGTTAAAGAAAAAGAACTAAAATCATGGGAAATAATAAATACTGCCATCTCTAAACATAGGAAATTAAAGCTTAAGTACAAACCATTAGAAAAAAATGACGATTCTAAAAAAACAAGAATCGTACATCCTTATGGTGTATTTGAGTATGATTTAGCTGTATATTTTTTTGGATATTGTGAACTTAGAAAAGATATAAGGTATTTTAAATTAGCTAGAATAGAGAAGATAGATATCTTAGATGAAGAATTTCAAATTAATAAAAACATAGACATTAATAAAAGATTGAGCACATCTTTTGGGATAATTAATGATAAACCTTTTAAACTAAAAGTAGAAATAAAACATCCATTTAACCAACTTGTAAAAGAAAAAGGGTTTTCGAACGCACACAAGATCACTGAAATAGATGATGAAACTATATTATATGAATCTGAAATAATGGGCTATAAAGAAATAAAGTCTTGGATATTAAGTATGGGAAAATATGCTCATGTAATAGAACCTATCGAACTTAGAGAAGATATAAAAAAAGAGATAGAATATTTAAATAAAATATATAATTAAGACAATATATTGCCTCAATCTATGGTAAAATATTTACAAGATGATAAGAACGTGAAAAACTAAATTTTTAGGAGTGATAAAATGGATGTTGAACGGGCAATAGAGTTATCCTACAAAATGTATTATGGGAGAATGGAAGATGATGGAGTTCCGTTTATATCCCATCCTATAGAAATAGCTCTAAAGATGAAAACCAATGATGCGAAAATCGCAGCATTATTTCATGATGCATTGGAAGAAGGGAAATTGTCAATAGATGATTTGGTAAAAAATGGATTTTCAGAAAAAACTATTGAAATATGTAAAAATTTATATAAAAAAGAAGATGAGACATACTTGGAATATATAAGAAAAGTAAAAACTAATGAAGACGCACGAAAAATAAAAATAGAAGATATCAAATATAATATTAGGAAAGGGGAACAAATACTAGGGCATGAAAGGTACAAACTTTTTAAAAAAGCTTTTGAAGAGTTAATTAAGGATTAAGGGGTGTATAGATGGAACTAAAAATCGTATTTCAATCACAAAACAATATAGTATTACCAACCCATTATAATCATATTTTGCAAGGATTTATATATAACAATATAAATGATGAATTAGCTCAATTTCTACATGACAAAGGCTACATTCTTGAAAGCAGAAAATTTAAGTTATTTACATACTCTAACATATTAACAAAAGGGCAATTGCGAAACTCAAAATTATATTTTGGCAAAAAAGCTGAATGGGTTGTTAAATCACCTATAAAAGAATTTATAAATTCATTCGGCAATTACTTGCTTCAAAAGGATCAATTGATGCTCGGGAACAATACCATATCAGTAGAAAAAACTCAACTCAAAAAAGAAAAAGTAGATAACCAAGAACTAATCGTAAAGACACTTTCACCAATAGTAGCCTACTCAACTTTTCTAAAAGAAAATGGAAGTAAATATACTTGCTATTTTTCACCGAATGAAAACGATTTCCAAAGAATTATCAGAGATAATATAATAAAAAAATACGCAGCCTTTTATGGAGAATTGGAAGAAGATGTTGATTTTTCAATAAAAGCTATATCAAACACTAATTTAAACATAGTATACTATAAGGATTTTTTAATAAAGGGATATTCTGGCAAATTTAAACTTACCGGGGATAAAAGGTTGCTTGAATTAGCTCTTGATGCTGGAGTTGGAAGTAAAAACTCTCAAGGATTTGGATGTATACAACAAATATAGAAAGGAGGGGAGAAGAGATGAGATTTAGAGTTAAATTTAACCTAAGCAATGAAAGCATACCTAAAGATAAGAACAGGATGATACTATCATTCTTAAAAACCGCTTATAGTAAATATGACATGGATTATTACAAATCGCTATATGAAGAAAACCAACCAAAACGTAAAGGCTTCACTTTCAGTACTTATATGCCACAAGCTAAGTTCTTGCAAGATCAGATAATCATTCCTTCATGTTCTTTCGATTTAGAATTCTCTTCTTATGACAACTATGATTCTTTAATGTTTTATAATTCCATAATCGGTATTTTAAATAAAAATATAGACATTAAAGGAAATTCAATCACAGCTAAGAACATAATAAATGTAAAAGAAAAACCAATACTTAATGATTATGCTAAATTTAAAACACTCAGTCCTATTTCAATAAGAGAACACCATGGAGACAACAAAACAACATGGTATCATTTACTTGACACACAAAAAGGTAAAGACATATTTCTTCACAATATAAAAATCCAAGCATTAGACCAATTTGGCGATAAAGCAAAATATGATTTAGATGATTTAAGACTATCAGTTATAAAGGCTAAAGAAGTGAGAGTCAAGCACTATGATATAGTAATACCATCAAATTTGGCTATTATTGAAATTCAGGCAAAACCATACTTGTTAGATTATTTTTACAAAGCGGGTGTTTGCTCTCAACGATCATCGGGATTTGGAATGTTGGATTTAATATAAAAAGGAGGGAAAAAATGGAAGAAAAAATAACCCTTTACCTAGAAGATTGGCTTTATAACGCTGGAGTTGTAGGTGTTTATAATATACTAAAATATTCTGGCGAGAAAATAGTAAAAGCTAAGGATAGCATAAGCTTTGATAAAGAAGCATTAAATAATTTTGAAGATAAATTTTTTTCATATTTAATCTATAAATATGAAAAACTAATACCATTGGGGAAAATAGTTGAATTTCAAAATTTCATTGACTACTATAGACAAGATAATTTTGTTAATTTTGACAATAAAAGTATTGATATATTGAATGATCAAATAAATTATATAAAGAAGAATTTAAAAGGAAATAGCTATACTAAAATGTATCCTTTAATAGACTCTAGGAATAATCTATTAGAACTTGAAAAAGGGCTGACAAAAATAAATCCTAAAACAATATCAAAAGATGGATATAAGCAAATAGAAGATGCTTTTGAAAAAATTGAAATCATTATAGATGAGCTAAAGAAACCAAAAGCTAAAAGATATCTTGCTGCTAGAAATATTATTTACAACTATATAAATCGGTCTTGGAGTAATGTTTCATTCTTAAACAGGCAAGATAAAGTATTGGATCCATATATATCCTATAAGGAGCATTTTATAGATCCCGTATTAGAATATTTAGAAATAGATAAAACCAAATATTCGCATAAATGTTCAACTTGTGGAAATCAAATATCTAATCTAGATGAGAACTTAGCATTTATGAACAAAATCGGGTTTGATATCGGGAGGAAAACATCACATGTTTGGAACTTTTATTATGATTTAGGAATATGCCCGATATGTAAGTTAGTTTATTCTTGTGTGCCGGCTGGATTTGTATTTACAACTTATAAAGGAATATTTATTAATGCTAATAACAATATCGAAAACTTAATTACTATAAATAATAAAATAGAATTTGAGATACTTAAAAACAATACAAATTCTACTTATGGTGCATTCATAAAATCAATGAATGAAGCAATGGCAAAATCCACTATGTATGAGATGTCAGATGTTCAGGTAGTAAGGCTTGAAAATGATAATTACAGGTTTAGCTTATTGAATGCCAATGCTGCAACTGTGAAGAAACAAAAAGATTCAAAAACGCATTACAGGTTTAGCTTATTGAATGCTAATGTATTAAATGTTATTTATAGAAACAGAGATCAATTAGGTTATTTGTCTGGGAAATACTATCTAGAGAATGAAATTAGGTATTATTTACAAGAAGAAGTGACAAAGAACTTCTTAGACAATCAAAACTTATATCTTTTGATTCATAAACTTTTAACTTATAAACTGGGGAAAAACAATGCATATTATTCAAGTAGAGATATCGTAAACATAATAGAAATTAATTTTAATTATTTAAGGGGGTTAAGCTATATGGAGGATTGGAATAGTGAAATAGTTGATAAGGCAAAGGCTCAAGGCTACTATTTAAGAACTGAATACGAGACAAAATCTAATGAAAATAAAATTGCTGGTATATCCTACAGACTACTAAATTCTTTAAAAACTAACAACAAAAATAGTTTTATGGATACATTGTTGAATTGCTATTTGTATGTAGGAAAACAAGTTCCAAAAATCATTACAGAAATTTTGAAAGATGATGAAGCGTTTAGGACTATCGGATATGCATTCGTCAGTGGACTAATTTCTGGAAGCGATAGCAATAAAAATGAAAACAATAATAATTAAGGGGGATAAAGATGGAAAATAAATTAAAACCAAAAGGATTGTGTTTAACTATAATTTTTGAAGCAGAGAGTGCAAACTATGGAGAATCAATTGGAAATATTTCTGCACTAAAAAAATTATCTAGGGGGAAAGGAGACCAGTATACTTATATATCAAGACAAGCTTTAAGGTATAATATTGTTGAACAACTAGGAGAAGAATTGGCAGAAGTGGTAGCATCTGGAGGTGGGGATAAAAAAGCCATCCAATTTCATGAAAATGCAACAATAGATAAGTATCCCGAGATTGACTTTTTTGGGTATCTTAAAACTATGAAAGATACATCCGGTAAAAAACGTTCTGCAAAAGTTAGATTGACAAATGCTATTTCATTGGAGCCATTTAGAGGAGACTTAGACTATCTTACAAACAAAGGGTTGGCAGACAGAATAGGATCAAATATGAATATTGCTCAAGCTGAAATTCATCGATCATTTTATAGATATACTATTGCTGCAGATTTAGATCAAATTGGAATTGACGAAGTAGATAATATATATATTGATAATAAGGAAAAAGCACGAAGAGTGAAAAAACTATTGACGACTGTTGAATTTCTTTATAGAGATATCAGAGGAAGAAGAGAAGATTTGAAACCTTTGTTTGTAATTGGCGGAGTTTACGACATTAAAAATCCTATATTTTCCAATGTAGTCACTGTAAGAGATTCAGAAATACCAATAGAACCAATTAACAGTGTTATGAATGATGCAATCAAAAAAGATACTCTTTGTGGTATAGTCAAAGATTTATTTAAGAATGAAAATCAAATCGTAAATGAACTAGGAGCAACTACAACAGCAGAATTTTTTGACATCATTAGAAATAAGGTAGATGAGTATTATGAAAGCTGTTAGAATTGTCCTCGAACAAGAAACAGCTAACTATAAAAAACCTACTAGCTTTCAATTAAAAGAAAGTTATCCATTACCACCCCCATCAACTGTAATTGGCATGGTACACAATATATGTGGGTTCGAGGAGTATGTGCCAATGGATGTAAGCATCCAAGGCTCTTACTTCTCAAGGCATCTCGACTTGTTTACTCGATATGAATTTAAAAATGGAATGACATTTGAACAAGGGAGACATCAATTAAAAGTAGACAAATATGGCGTGGTTGAAGGACCAGGCTATACTGAATTATTAGTTGACATAAAATTAATGATTCATATCATACCTAAAGATGAATCATATTTAAACATAATTTATGAGTCGTTTTTGAATCCAAGGGAATATATATCTTTGGGAAGACGTGAGGATCTAGTTTATTTAAAAGAAATAAAAATGGTTGATGTGAACCGAAAAAAACTAGATAAAGATATTGAACTTGATCCTGATATAAAGGCTTATATTAAATGTTCCGACTTTGAGGATAACGGTATTATACTTGATGGAGGAGTTCATGGAGTCTCGTATAGGGGAACTAAATATAAATTAAATAAGAACTACCAACTTCAAAATGTAAAAAATAAGATGATAAGAAACTGGGACAAAGTAGATGTAGTATATACTTCACATATTAGTATTGTAGAAAACTCAAATGCATTATTGGATGAAGATGGTAACCCTATTTTTGCTTTGTAAGGAGAAAAAAATGGAATTTTTAGCAAAATCAAATCCACAAGAAACAATCCAAGAACACACAGATAATTTAATAAGCAACTATAATATTTTAAAGTCAACATATCCTGATCTAGAGATAGATTGGGATATGTTGTATATAGCATGTTTATATCATGACTTAGGGAAGATAAATCCTAAATTTCAAGAAAAAATAGGGAATAAAAATATTAAGTCGAATCTAAAAAAAATAGATGAAGTTCCTCATTCTTTTTTAAGTATCTCATTTTTAGAACCTGACATTTTAATTGAAAAAGGATTAACTGAAATTGACATAAAGGTGCTAGCCACAGCTATTGCTTATCATCATGAAAGAGAATACGAATATAATAAACAAGAATATGAATATCAATTAGAAGAAATTCAGAAAATAATCCATGAGTTTGATTATGAGAAATTAGACAATATTAAAGTAAGTAAATTATCTAAAAAATATTTTAATTATGATTATATATATAAGAGAAACGATAAAGGTATGTTTTACAAATATGTATTGATCAAAGGGCTACTAAATCGAATAGATTATTCTGCAAGTGCACATCTTGACGTAGAATATAAGAATGATTTTTTAATCAATTCTTTGGAAAGCATGATGAATAAATGGAGAAACCAGACAAATGCTGAGTGGAATGATCTGCAAAAATATATGTATAAACATAGCAACGAAGACGTTATAGTCGTAGCTCAAACTGGAATGGGAAAAACTGAAGCTGGCTTATTATGGATAGGGGATAATAAAGGATTTTTTACATTGCCATTGAAGGCAGCGATTAATTCTATTTATAAAAGGATTAAGGATAATATAGTTCTAGAAAATTTGGAAAAAAGAGTAGGCTTATTGCATTCTGACACTTATACTGAATACTTAAAACTAGACGATGATTTGATTGATTTTGAAGAATATTTTAGTAAGACTAAACAATTATGCATGCCATTAACTATATGTACTTTAGACCAATTGTTTGACTTTGTATATAGATACAGAGGATTTGAACTCAAATTAGCAACATTATCATATTCAAAAGTAATTATTGATGAAGTTCAAATGTATTCTTCAGATCTAATAGCCTATCTAATCATTGGATTAAAATATATTCAAGAAGTAGGCGGTAAATTTGCAATTATGACTGCAACATTACCAAGTTTCCTACCAGAAATATTACGACAAGAGGAAATAAGTTTCACAATGCCAGAAAAGGTTTTTATCGATGAAACATTCAATAGACATAGTATAAGGGTTATCGAAGATAATTTGAAGGCTGAGTTCATTTTCAATATGTATAACAATAATAAAGTGCTTGTAATAGTAAATACCGTAAAAAAGGCTCAAGAAATATACGATGAATTAGAACCGGCTGTAGACAAAGTTGATTTGATTCACAGTGCTTTTATAAAAAAGGATAGAAAAGATAAAGAGGAAGCAATACTTAAAATAGGTGATGTTAAATCAGATGAGTGCGGAATATGGATATCAACTCAAGTTGTAGAGGCGTCTTTAGACATTGACTTTGATTTGTTAATAACAGAATTATCAGATTTAAATGGACTTTTCCAGAGAATGGGAAGGTGTTACCGTAAAAGAACTCTAGAAGATGATAAATATAATTGTTATATTTTCGTCGGAGAATCTAAATCAACTCCAAGTGGTATTGGCCATGTGATAGATAAAGAAATTTTTAATTTGTCTAGAGAAGAGATAATCAAGTACGATGGGATTATATCTGAAAAAGATAAAATAGACATGATAAACTCAGTTTATTGCATTGACAATATAAGAAAAACTAATTATTTTAACAAGATAATCGAGATTATGGATTACGTTAACAATATTGAAGATTATGAAAAAAGCAAGAATGAAGTAAAACATATATTTAGAAACATACTTAGGTATCAAGTAATTCCACAAATAATATATGAAGAACACAAAGATTTAATTATTGAATCATTAAATATATTGAATATGAAAATTGATAACAACTTAAGCACATCTGAAAAGGCAAAATTAAAAAAACAAAGGAATATTGCTAGAAATAGGATATTAGATTTAACAGTGAATATTAATCATAACACTTATGTTAAACATAAAAATTACATCAAAGAAGAGGTAAAGCTATCTAAACATGATATTATTCCAGTGTTTCCATGTCAGTATTCTAAAGATAAAGGAGTTGTAATGACAAAATTTGATGAATAAAGAAGAGATATTCAAGATAATTTTATTATACAAGGAAGTGATATTATATCAGCGATAACTGGATTAGAAGTATATTATTTTATAGTTTGCAAAAGAAAGCTCTGGTATTATGCACACAATTTAAATATGGAACACAATAGTGAATTGGTAGAAATAGGGGGCCTAATAAATGACGAGTCCTACAACAGAGAGAAAAAGGATATATTAATTGACGAAAACATAAAAGTTGATTTTATAAAGGATTGGAAAGTAGTTCATGAAGTAAAAAAATCAAGGAAGATTGAAGAAGCTTCAATTATGCAATTAAAATATTATATGTACGTTTTAAAAAATAAAGGAATGGATATTGAAAAAGGAGTATTAGACTATCCTTTAATTAAAAAAAGGAAAGAGATTTATCTTGATGAAGAAGATTGTATAATATTAGAAGAGACATTAAGGGAAATAGAAAAAGTTAAAGATCTTAAAATACCACCAGAACCAATAAATAGTCCAATTTGCAAGTCTTGTGCATATTATGAATTATGCTATATATAATTTAGGAGTATGAAATATGGGAGAAAAATTTTATATTTTTAAAAACGGAGTTTTGTCTAGGAAAGATAACAATATAAGAATGACAACTAAAGAGGGAGACATTAAGGATATTAAATCTGAAGTGGTTGATGAGATATTTTTATTTGGAGAAATAGACTTAAACACAAAATTATTGAATTTTTTATCTCAGAAAGGAATAATTCTCCATATTTTCAACTATTATGGATTCTATAGTGGAAGTTATTATCCTAAAGAAACCAATGTAAGTGGATATTTAGTAGTAAATCAAGTAAGGCACTATATTGACGAAACATTGAGATTATCAATAGCTAAAGAAATTTTAAAAACTGCTAGTTCAAACATTTATCGTAATCTGAGATATTATAATTCTAGAGGATCTGAATTAGATGAATTTTTAATTGAAATTGATAGTTTGAGCAAAAAATTAGATTTTGCAACTAGCATAAATCAGATAATGGGTATAGAGGGAAATATCAGGAAAAAATATTATTCTGCATGGAACATTATTATTAATCAAGACATAGAATTTACAAAGAGAACTAAGAGACCTCCAGATAATATGATAAACAGCCTGATTTCATTTGCAAATTCACTAATATATACTACAACTTTAAGTGAAATATATAAAACTCAATTGAACCCTACTATTAGCTATTTACATGAACCTGGAGAGAAAAGATTCTCCTTAAGTTTAGACATATCAGAAATATTCAAACCATTAATAGCTGATAGAATGATTTTTTCTCTATTAAATAAAAATAAAATAACTATAGATGATTTTGAAGAAGAATCGAATTTCACATATTTGAAAGAAAATAGTAGAAAAAAAATTATAGAAGATTATGATGGTAGATTAGAAAGAACAATATTTCATAAGGAATTAAATAGAGATGTTTCTTATAGATATTTAATTAGGCTTGAATGTTATAAAATAATTAAACACATAATTGGTGAAAAAGAATATTCTGGTTTTAAAATTTGGTGGTGATTTTATTTACGTAATATTGGTATATGATATTGTGGCAGATGAAGAAGGAGCAAAAGTAACAAGAAATATTCATAAAATCTCTAAAAGATATTTATATCAGGTTCAAAAATCAGTATTTGAGGGGAATCTATCAGAACTAAACTTTCAAAAATTAAAACACGAACTTGATAAATATATCCGAAAGGATAGAGATTCACTAATCATATTTATAAGTAGAGATGAAAAATGGTTAAATAAGCAGTTTTGGGGAGTAGAAGATGATAACACAAATAACATATTTTAAATATTTGTCGATATATAATAGTGTACTATTATATGGTGTTCGACAGAAATACAATAATTTAAAAATCAAGCTTTTAAAAATTATATTACTTTACTTTATACTTGATTTAATATTTCAATCTAATAGACTGAATAGTATATTAGACGCAGCTTATTAAGTCTATTCCATGAAGACGTCTTCAAATAGAACTATACTAGAATGTAAATGTGAATGACCAAACTTGATTACCGTCAGGACTTATCCTTCAAATAGAACTATACTAGAATGTAAATCTACGATATGCAAGACCTGCTAAAAGTAATGGGTTTCTTCAAATAGAACTATACTAGAATGTAAATAGTAGTTTCATTGTCTTCTCTAGTAGTTTCATTGGACTTCAAATAGAACTATACTAGAATGTAAATACATTTTAAGGGTTCGTTAGAGAATAAGAATTTCATCTTCAAATAGAACTATACTAGAATGTAAATCTTGATAATTTCTTATAATGTTTAACTACATCTCCCCTTCAAATAGAACTATACTAGAATGTAAATTTATTTTTTTTTGAAGATTTATTAAATATATAAATGCTTCAAATAGAACTATACTAGAATGTAAATAAAATCTGATGATAAAAAAGACGCTACTGAAATGACTTCAAATAGAACTATACTAGAATGTAAATTGGTGGAAGTGTATGAATTACTTATTTAGAAAGGGTCTTCAAATAGAACTATACTAGAATGTAAATGAGTTTGCTGCATCTTCAAATGCTTTCGCAATTATACTTCAAATAGAACTATACTAGAATGTAAATTCATAATAGACTTACCACTACCACAAGGGCTTACTACTTCAAATAGAACTATACTAGAATGTAAATGGCTGATGCTCATATTGATAATGACATTAACACTGAACTTCAAATAGAACTATACTAGAATGTAAATACGCAGTAGAAGCTATAAACAAAGAAATAAATGCCTTCAAATAGAACTATACTAGAATGTAAATTTTCTCTTTTGCATGATTGCTGTATCTATTGTAGAGCTTCAAATAGAACTATACTAGAATGTAAATTCATCAAATTTGAGGCGTTTTGGGCGTCAATGTTGCTTCAAATAGAACTATACTAGAATGTAAATTTAGCAGTAGACTCTAGAATGACTATTGCATCAGCCTTCAAATAGAACTATACTAGAATGTAAATGCTAATTTACTAACATCTAGCTATCTTCAATAAACTTCAAATAGAACTATACTAGAATGTAAATGTAGAATTTGACTTAATTGCAATATGTTGCGACTTCCTTCAAATAGAACTATACTAGAATGTAAATCTGCTCGTAACGGTACTTTGGTTGAAGTTGTTGAAGCTTCAAATAGAACTATACTAGAATGTAAATTTCCCAAGCCTCCTTAGCCCAAGCGCTAGGAGTATCTTCAAATAGAACTATACTAGAATGTAAATAAATAATCTTTGAACCAATAATATATACAGCATATACTTCAAATAGAACTATACTAGAATGTAAATACGTCTATAGATTTTAATAGAATAGAGGGGAATATACTTCAAATAGAACTATACTAGAATGTAAATAAAAGAGTGTGGTTTAGTAGGTTGATTCTCGAAATATCTTCAAATAGAACTATACTAGAATGTAAATCGTCAATAAGCGTTGCAGTAGCTTTGATGTAATAGTCTTCAAATAGAACTATACTAGAATGTAAATTGGATATTTTGGGTTAATCTTGATGGCGTTCTATTCCTTCAAATAGAACTATACTAGAATGTAAATCAATGTAGTCGCTTATGAAAGCCAGCTAGGCGAATGCTTCAAATAGAACTATACTAGAATGTAAATACAACAGAAAAGGCATGGTTCGATTCCTCCGACTTCTTCAAATAGAACTATACTAGAATGTAAATAAAGATTAAAAAAAGGAGGTAATAAAATGGCAAATACTTCAAATAGAACTATACTAGAATGTAAATCAACTTATTTGCGGTGATGAAGCGGTAATAATAGACTTCAAATAGAACTATACTAGAATGTAAATCAACTTATTTGCGGTGATGAAGCGGTAATAATAGACTTCAAATAGAACTATACTAGAATGTAAATATTTAATTATAAAAAACGAGAGCAATAAAATACATCTTCAAATAGAACTATACTAGAATGTAAATTTCTTAATTTTACTTTCTTGTATGCTCTTTGATATGCTTCAAATAGAACTATACTAGAATGTAAATTGTAACAAGACGTAGAACAACAGAAACAAGAGATAGCTTCAAATAGAACTATACTAGAATGTAAATTACACTCTTCATAAGGAAGATTGTATGCAATAGATCTTCAAATAGAACTATACTAGAATGTAAATTCGGGATAATGAAAAAACTTAACATTAATTGCCCTTCCTTCAAATAGAACTATACTAGAATGTAAATTCATTTTACTTGCAAATGACAGTTCAATCTGATTTCTTCAAATAGAACTATACTAGAATGTAAATCAATATTCAATTTTTTTAAGTAAATCAGCAGGTACCTTCAAATAGAACTATACTAGAATGTAAATAGCCGATGATTCTGGAGATTTAGATGCTAATTTAGACTTCAAATAGAACTATACTAGAATGTAAATATCACGAAAATAAGATTTAAAATATTCAAAGTAATTCTTCAAATAGAACTATACTAGAATGTAAATGTGCAATATAAGCACTAGTCTATGGGAAAAAAGGAGACTTCAAATAGAACTATACTAGAATGTAAATCGCTAATTTACTAGCTTTAGCTATCTTCAATAATAACTTCAAATAGAACTATACTAGAATGTAAATTTGTATCACCACCTTTTTTAAAAAAGTTAATAATTTCTTCAAATAGAACTATACTAGAATGTAAATGTAAGATAAACAATGAAATAATAAAATTAGATCTTCTTCAAATAGAACTATACTAGAATGTAAATATGTTTTCTATGATACTTATTGACTCGTTGAAAATCCTTCAAATAGAACTATACTAGAATGTAAATAGAAGAAGCAGAAAAGGCAATGCTACAAAAGAAAACTTCAAATAGAACTATACTAGAATGTAAATACTAGATGGCGGGAAACTGACCAACTGGATGGCGGAACTTCAAATAGAACTATACTAGAATGTAAATCTTATCATCAAGGATGTTAAAAAAGACTTAGGTTTTACTTCAAATAGAACTATACTAGAATGTAAATTTTATAGAACTTGTTGTTTACTTTATCTTTTATTGTCTTCAAATAGAACTATACTAGAATGTAAATCTAACATTAAATATTGATATAAGTGGTGCATTATTTACTTCAAATAGAACTATACTAGAATGTAAATAAGTTTAAGTCTAAAAAAAGAAGCAAACTAAGTGTAATTGTCAAGTGAAAATTCCCCTAAATTTTAATTGAAATTTCCCCTAGGGGAACAAAAAATTATTGCTCTTGAAGCCATTGTTTTGTTTCTTTTAATCTGTATGAATTGCCATTCATATTAACAATATATGATTTATGAGTTAGTCTATCAATCATAGCTACGGTCATAACTGGGTCTTTAAAAATTTCATCCCATCTTTCAAATGATAAATTTGTAGTAATAATTGTAGATTTTCTACCTGCCCTTAAAGAAAGATGAGTGAATAGTAGCTCAGAAGCTTCCTTATCAAATGATATGTACCCTAATTCATCTGCAATAATTAAATCGTACTTTTCAAAGTTGTTTTCAAAGGCTCTTAATGTTCTTTGTGATCTACATTCTTTTAACTCATTAACCAGAAGGGGTATTGTTGTAAACAATACCTTATATCCGGCATTACAAGCTTTTATTCCAAGACCTATTGAAATATGGGTTTTTCCAGTACCAGGGTTACCTGCTAAAATTATATTTTGGCCTGTTTTGATAAACTCTAACGATGAAAACATCTTAATTTTTGTGCGAGCATCTTCTGGCAGATCTTCTATTACTAAATCTTCAATATATTTTTTATACGGAAACTTTGCTGCTCTAATTCTGCTTTTTTTACCATTTTCTTTTCTTAAATCGTATTCTCTTTCTAATATTTCTCTTAAAAAATCTTCGAATGTATTACCTTCTAAATTTGCTTCTTTGATTTCATCTTCTACATTACCCATCGTGTATGGTAATTTTAGCTCTTTAGAAAGAAACTTTATTCTTTCAATGTTTTCTTTGTTTTCTTTAATACTCATATTATTGTAACCTCCCTATCAAAGGCTACAGATGAGCTGTTTAATATACTTGCATATTGAGTTAATATTAATTTTGATTGAACTTCTATCTCTGTAGTCTCTTTGTTTTTATTCTTAGTCGTCTGTTTAAAATCCTTATTCCTATTGCATAACATTTTGATTTTTTCTGTATTAATATTTAAAGGGCTTATTTTTTCTAATTCAGAAATTATTGTTTCTATTTTTTCTAACCCGTTTTCTGAAATTAATGGCGAATTGTATAATTAAATGAAACACAACTAAAAAAACAACGCTCATGAGAGCTTCTCTGTTATAATGTTATCAATGACAATAAACAGAAACGGAGAA
>NZ_JBSQIL010000014.1:0-30237 GCF_055108775.1 Soehngenia sp.
CTTAGGGAAGATGAATATTGCTGAAAAAAGAATTCCGCAGGATGGTAGAGTTGAATCTATTATCAATGGAAAACCAATAGATATGAGAATTTCATCACTTCCTACAGTTTATGGGGAAAAAATAGTTATCAGATTACTTGACAAGGAAAGTTTTAATTTTTCTAAAGAAAAATTAGGATTCACTGAATACGAACTAACGAAATTCGATAAAATATTAAGTCAGCCATATGGAATGATACTAGTTACCGGACCAACAGGTAGTGGCAAGACAACTACATTGTATACTGTACTTAAGGAATTAAACACAGTTGAAAAAAACATAATAACAGTTGAGGATCCAGTTGAATATAAACTCGAAGGTATTAATCAAGTCCAAGTAAATGTAAAAGCAGGATTGACTTTTGCTTCAGGACTCAGATCTATCTTAAGACAGGATCCGGATATAATAATGGTCGGAGAAATTCGTGACAGTGAAACAGCAGAAATAGCAGTTAGAGCAGCAATAACTGGGCACCTTGTATTATCTACACTTCATACAAATGATAGCCCTTCTACCATAGCAAGACTAATAGATATGGGAGTAGAACCTTATATGGTATCTTCATCTGTTATAGGAGTTGTATCGCAAAGACTTGTAAAGTTGTTATGTCCTAAATGTAAAGAAAGCTACATTGCCAGCGAAACTCAAAAAAGAATGTTAGGAGTAGAAGATGAAAGTTTAGTTTTACACAAACCCGTTGGATGCAATTCTTGCAATAAAGGTTACAAAGGACGAGCAGCAGTACATGAAATAATGCCTATAAATGAAGAAATGAGAAGATTGATTGATTTAAATTCCAATACAGACAAATTGAGAGAGCAGGCAATTAAAAATGGGATGACAACACTTCTTCAATCTGCGGTAAGCTTAGCTAAAAATGGTCAAACTAGTTATGAAGAAGTAATGAGAGTTGGATTTACTTTAGGATAAGGAGATTTTATTTATGAATATTGATGATATTTTATCCGATGCAATAGATATGAAAGCCTCAGATGTTCACATAACAGCTGGAGTAACTCCGATATTTAGAGTTAATGGGGAATTGTTAAATTATGGGACAACTATTTTAAATCCATTAGATACTGAAAAATTGGTTAAGAAAGTCACCAATGAAAATCAATTCGACAAACTCATTGAATTTGGAGAATATGACTTTTCATATGCTATTCCAGGCAAAAGCAGGTTTAGAGTAAATGCATACATACAAAGAGGTAGTTTTGGTATGGCATTGAGAATAATACCTTATGAAATACCTTCAATGGAGTCTTTAGGATTACCAGCTATAATACCAGAACTTTCTGATTTGCCTAGAGGATTGATATTAGTGACAGGGCCTACAGGTAGTGGAAAATCTACTACTTTAGCTACTATGATTAACAAGATAAATTCAGAGAGAAAATGCCATATATTGACATTAGAAGATCCAATTGAATATCTTCACAAACACAACAAATCAATAGTAAACCAAAGAGAAGTTGGAGCGGACACTTTGAGCTTTTCAAATGGGCTAAGGGCTGCCTTAAGAGAGGATCCAGATGTTATTTTAGTCGGTGAAATGAGGGATCTGGAAACTATTTCTATCGCCATAACAGCAGCAGAAACTGGACATCTTGTACTATCTACTCTGCACACGATAGGAGCACCTCAGACAATAGATAGGATAATTGATGTATTTCCTCCTCATCAACAGCAGCAAATTCGAGTCCAACTAGCCTCAGTAATACAAGCGATAATAACCCAGCAGCTTTTACCTCGCTCAGATGGAAAAGGAAGAATAGCTGCTTTTGAAGTAATGGTGGCTACACCTGCTATAAGAAATCTAATAAGAGAAGACAAAATACATCAAATAGAAACAGCGATGCAAACTGGTGCAAAATATAAAATGCAAACTATGGATTCGGCATTGTTAAATTTATATAAAAATGGCTCTATAACTAAAGATACTGCTATTTCTAGAGCTGTAAGCTCAGAAGAGATAAAAAAATATATCTAATAGGTGGTATATATGAAATATAAATATGTAGCTCTAACAAAAGATGGCTTTAAAATTTCAGGATCAATAGAGTCAAACAATGAATCTGAAGTCATAAGCATGATAAGAGGAAATAATTATCTTCCAATTTCAATTGAAAGAGATGTTGAATCTGAAGCAAAAGTTGAAATATTTGCCAAAAAAGTAAAAAAGAAAGATTTAGCTGTCTTTTGTAGACAATTTTACACAATGTTAGATGCTGGACTAGGTATAGTGAAATGTTTAGAAATTTTATCCGTTCAGACAGAAAACAAAACTTTAAAGAAAGCTTTAACTGAGGTAGGTGAGGATGTACAAAAGGGAGTTACATTGTCAGAAGCTATGAGAATACACGAAAAAGTGTTTCCTTCCATACTTATAAACATGGTTGAAGCAGGAGAAGTCAGTGGTAATCTAGACACAATACTTGAAAGAATGGCAGTTCACTTTGAAAAAGAAAACAAGACTGAAAACAAAGTAAGAAGTTCAATGGTATATCCAATAGTTCTCATGGTAGTAAGTATTGCTGTTGTTATATTCATGTTAATATTCATATTGCCGACATTTGTAGGCATGTTTGAAGGTAGCGATACACCTCTACCATTACCAACACGAATACTCATAGGATTGTCAGATTTTCTGAAATCCTATTGGTATATATTCATCGGAGTAGTGGCATTAATAGTATTCGGAATTTCTAGTTATATAAATTCCGAAAGTGGCAGAAGATTTTTTGACAGCATAAAATTAAAATTGCCAATTGTAAAAGGGCCCACTGTAAAGATAGTGACATCAAGGTTTACTAGGACTCTGTCAACACTTATGTCATCTGGCATTCCGTTATTAAGAAGTATGGAGGTGGTATCAAAAGTAGTAAACAACAAAGTTGTAGAAGAAAAGCTCATCTCAGGTATAGAAGACATACGAAGAGGAGTGCCATTGTCTCGTATGATAAGGGATATAGAAATTTTCCCACCAATGGTAGACTCCATGGTAAAGATCGGGGAGGAATCAGGAGCACTTGATGATATCCTGCTAAAAACAGCTGATTTCTACGACGAAGAGGTAGATGTAGCATTGACTAAACTAACAAGCATGTTAGAACCCTTAATGATTGTATTTATGGCACTAATTATAGGTTTTATAGTTATAGCAATGTATCTACCAATGTTTGAAGTAGTCAATACAATTTAGGCAATACTATTTTAAATTATAAAGGAGGAAGAAAAATGATTAATTACATTCAAAGAAAGAGAAACAAGAAAGGGTTTACACTTATTGAACTAGTAGTTGTTATTGCAATACTAGGAATCCTAGCAGCATTAGCTATTCCTAGATTTACAGGAACTAGAGAGTCTGCAAATACTCAGACAGTAATTTCAAATCTAAGAAGTATAGAATCTGCTGTAGAATTATATGCAGCACAAAAAAATATTGGGACTGCAGCTGTTGATAAAGCAGGAGCAGAATCTGTAATGGGAAACTGGCCAAAAGGTCCTGGAAATGCTACCTATAATATCCAGAATGGATTGCCAACGGTTACTTTGGCAAATTTAACAGTTGATATAGGAAAATTCTATTCACTTTCTGACGGAACATATTATTTAGCTAAATAAATTTAAACATAATGTTTAAACTCATATATCTATATCTAACACTTACATTAATCCCTATTTTTAACGCTGGGATGGATAATGATATAGTAAACATCCTCCTGATCTTTGGATTAGGAGGTATGGTTTACTATAATTTTAAAAATAAAGAGAGAATAAGTATTGAAAAATATTCGCCACTTTATTTTTATATATTTTTTCTTTTATTTGCAGGATTAAGTTTTTTTTGGAGCATATATAAACTTAGAACTATTATAGAATTATTACAGCTAGTGCTTTATGGTTTGGTTTTATATTTGACAATTAATCTCTCAAAAGATGAAAAAATAAAGACGATTAAAATTGTCACTTTGTTTGGAAGTTTAATTGCACTTCTTGGGATACTTGAGTATGTGTTTATAGAACCACAGCGAATTGTTTCCACTTTTTTTAATCCAAATCCTTTTGGCACATATTTATTTATGATTCATTTATTTACACTAGGTTTTTTCCTTAAGACTAAGGAGAAAAAGTTTGCTATATCATCAGTTATCTTTTTTATAGCACTACTATTAAGTGGGTCAAGAGGAGCATTGATTTCATTAGCAGTTGCACTTCCATTTATATTCTTTGACAGCAAAGGGCGATTTAAGAGTGATTTTTTAAAGGTTATATCAATTCTTTCAATAGGGTTTATATCCACACGATTTTTAGTATTTATAACTCCATACATACAACAGAGTTTAAATGTTAATATTGATTTTTTAAATGATCTTATTAGGAAAGATTCGTTAACAGGAACTTCATTTATTGGAAGGATAGAATTTTGGAAAGCGGGTTTAAGGGCATTTACCGAAAAACCAGTAATAGGCTTTGGGTTGGGCACATTTTTTTCTGCATATTATGTAGGATATGGAAAAAACCAGTGGTACTCAAGATTTGCACATAACCATTATATACAAACTTTAACAGAATTGGGTATAATAGGATTTATTTTATTTTTAATATTTGTAGGATCAGTTATTTTTACATTTTTTAAGATTTATAAAAAAGAGCATGATGTATATTATGTTGGATCTTTTGCTGCAATCATAGCATTTTTTGCTCACATTTTCATAGAATTTAGTTGGAACTTTCCGGCAGTTACTATGACAGCGTTTTGGATAATTGGATTGAATCTCTCTTATGATAAATCAAAGGATACTTTAAATATAAAGCCTCTGTTTTCTAGGATAATATCAATAGGTTTATTAATATTAGTTATATTGCATACTGTATCTACAAATGCCTATAAAATAGGATTTAAATTTGAAGATAACGGAGATGATTTAAAAGCTCTAAAAGTTTATAAAACAATAAACACCATATATCCAATTAATCCGAATGGAATGCTTTTTGAAAGCAATATTTATGTTAAAGATTACAACGAGACTTTAGATTTAGAAAAGCTTGATAAGGGGATAGAACTAGCAAAGAAAGCGACAAAACTCGCTCCATTTGAAGGAAAACTTCATACACACTTAGCCCAGCTGTATTATTCTAAAGGTGATTATGACAATGCTAAGAAAGAATATGAGCTTGGTAAAAAATATGCTGCATATGTAGTTTCTAGGCATTTTGAATTAGCAAGGTTTTATTTGTCGCAAGGAGAGATTGATAATGCAATAAATACTCTTTTAGAAGCTGCTGAATTGGGAAAATATCAAATAATGGCATTGCCAGAATCTGACAAACACATAGGCGTGAAAGATGCAGTAAATATTCATATTCTTCTTTATGATATTTATATAAAAACTGGCAAAGAAGATTTAGCTAAAAAAGAAGCTGATATAATTTCAAACTATTACAACCAATACGAATTCTTAAAAGACTATATTAATATAGATGCTTTTAAATGACAAGGAGCAATAGATGAGTATAATCATTTTTATGTTTGGATTAGCAATTGGTTCATTTACAAATGTTTTAATATATAGGCTACCCAGGGAAGAAAGCATAATATTTCCTGGGTCACATTGCCCAAATTGCAACCACGAATTAAAGTGGTATGACAATATACCTCTTTTCTCTTATTTGATTTTAAAAGGCAAATGTCGATATTGTGCTGAAAAGATAAGTTTTAGATACCCTCTTGTAGAGTTTATAAATGGAATTATCTATGTGTTATTATTTATTACATATGGGTTAAGTCTTCATTTTATATATTTATCGTTGCTTACTTCTGTATTACTTAGCATAGCTATAATAGATGTAAAACACCAAATCATACCAGATAGTCTAGTTATTAGTGTATTTGTAATGAGTATTTTGTTTAAGGCTATCAATTTCTTTATTTATGATGTACCGTTTGAAATTCTTGATAGCCTATTTGGTACTATAGTTGGGGTTGGATTTTTTTTAATTCTTCTACTTCTTTCACATGGTGGAATGGGTGGTGGAGACATAACTTTAATTGGCGCACTAGGCTTTATACTCGGCTTAAGAAATACTATCCTAACTATATTATTATCATTTATAATCGGAGCAATCATATCTTTAATCTTACTTATTTTTAAATTTAAGACGATGAAGGATCCTATTCCATTTGGACCTTTTATTATATTAGCATTTTATTTATCATATTTTTTCTCAGATAGAATCATATCATTTTATTTTTCACTCTTTGTATAGGATAGGTTTATATTAAAAAAGGGGGGATTTATTTGGTCTCTTTTAATTCAAAAAAAATGATCAGTTTGAATTTTACACCAGATAGTATCAATGTTGTTTCAGGAAAATTCAACAAAAAAACAGTAAATATTGATAGAGTTTTTAGAGTGGAGCTTGGCGATGGCATATACGAGGATGGAGAAATACTTGATATGGAGAAAATGTCTTATGTTCTTCAAAACTCACTATCCCTAAATAAAATAAACACTCAAGATGCAATAGCTGTAATAAATTCTTCTTCTGTCGTTATGAGGGAAGCTACATTCCCTAAGGTTGAGAAAGAAGAATTGGATTCAATTATCAATTACCAGATTGAAGAATATATTCCAGTAAACCCTGAAGACTATGTAGTAAAATATCTTGACTTAGGAACAGTACTAGAAGAAGGGCTTGAAAAACAATCAGTTCTTCTTATCGGGATAAAGGATAGCATGATTCAAGCTCACATGACATTATTGAAAGAATGTAAATTAAAACCTACAGTTATGGATTATGAAGGCAATGCTATAACAAAACTCATAAATATTGGAGGCAGAATAAATACTCTTATACCTAAAGCAAATAGTGTTGCAGTAGTTAATTTGAGTTTAAAACAGACAGACTTAGTAATCATAGACGATAAGAATTTAAGAATATCTAGAATAATTGATAAAAACTTAAAGGATTGCCTGAATAATCTTAAGGTACAATTTTCAGATTTAGATGAAGAAGCCTTAAAAGATAAAATGTTTTCTTTATATACTCTAAAGGATAGTGAAAATGAATCGGATAAGTTTTTATATACTTTGATTAGAACTGAAATTTATGAAATATTAGAAAGAATAGAACTTATAATTAGATATTATAGAACTAGGGAGAATGTAAACCCTATTAATTACATTGTTTTAAGAGGAATTGGTTCTGAAATAATTGGCATAGAAGATATATTTAAAGAGTTTTTTGATATTGACACATATGGGCTTAGAAATATGGAAAATATAAAACTTCCAACATATCTAAATATATATGCAGCTGCTGTTGGTGGACTGATTAGGTTAGATGAGGTGAGATAATGAGAGACCTAAATTTTTTTGAACCTTATATTGAAAAGAAGCAAACCAGGATAACATTTACCAATATTTTATATGCTTTAATAATAATTTCTTTGGTGGTAGTTGTTACACTAGGAGTTTATAATCAAACAAAAATATCTAACCTTAATAAAGAAATCAAATTTAGAGAAGATATTGTCAACGATCCACAAACTGTTGCTAAAGTAGAAGAAATAAAAAAATTTGATGATGAAGTAAAACAATTTAAAGTTGAAGTTGAAAAGATTATATCCCTTGACAAAAGTATTGTAGAAAATGAAATAATATCACCTGATCTTTTCAAAGAAATCAGTAAAAGGCTGCCAGATGATGTTTTCATTTCAAATATCCAAGCTTCTAATAACAGCATCAATATATCGGGTTTTTCAATGGATAGATATTCAATTGCAGAATTTCAAAAAGGGTTAGAAACTATTGATATAATCGACAGCACATTTGTGCCATCTATTAACAAAGTAGATTCATATTATACATTTAGTGTAAATATTGGAATAAGGGAGGTGCAGGAAGATGGAGAAGAAACCGAAGAGCAATAAGCGCAAGTCTCTATTAAATAGGCCTCTTACTAAAAATGAAAAGATATTATTGAGTTTATTAGGAATAGCTTTAATTGTTTTTTTAGGCAATTATTTCATTTTAGCACCTCAAGCAGCTAAGATATCAGAATTAGAAACTAAAAAGACTGACCTAGATCTGCAGATAGAAGAAATAAACGAAATCATGAAAAAAGAATCGGATATAAAAAAGGAATGGATTATGCTTGAAAGAGAGAGAAATGAAATTTTAAAAAACTATTTTCCTGCTCTTGACCAAGCTCAGATTATCTATTTGTTAAATGATATGCTGCCATTTGAAAATGTAGAGATTTCTGACTATAGCTTCAGTCAACCTTCAATAGAAACTATTTCTGATACAGAAGTGAAAAAAATGGATGTAACTGTGCCATTTAAAAGTAGCTACGAAGGGATGTTAGAACTAGTAAGTATAATAAAAGAAAGTCCAAGAAGAATGTCAATTCAAAATTTATCTATGGATAGATTAGATGACAAAGCCGTTACCGGAAACTTAAACTTTAAAGTATATAGTCTAGAGGGTTTAGTAGATGAAGATCCAAATGTTATATATGTTGACATTTACGATGGTTATGAAAATAAAAATATCGTAAGTAGTTTTGAAGGGTTTAATAAATATTCAAGTGATGATTCAACAGGTACAGATGGTTCAGGTGGTGGGAATGGTTCAGGCGGCGTCGGTGGTGGAGGCTCTGGAACTCCTGGAGATAGCGAAGTTGCTGTAGAAATCAAAGGAGATATTATAAATGACTTTGAAGTAAAAAATTATTTCTTTATACCATCACATGAATATACTTATGGAAATGTTATGCCTAGCACCATAAAGAAATCAGGCAAATATTCAGCTAGACTTGAGTACAACATAATAGCACTCGAAGATGAAAATCGAGTCTATGTTGATATAACTAATCAAAAAATACAATTAAATCATTCTCCTGAAAGACTATCACTATGGGTATACTCTTTCGCCTACAGCCCTGGGGATATTGGGGTAAGAATAACTACAAACAATGGAGATGCAATGCACATTAAAATGCAGGAAGGTATTTCTTGGCTAGGTTGGAAAAACTTTAATATAGATTTACCAAAAGAACTATCCTTATATCCAATTAAAATAACTAGCATATATTACGAAGTGCCTAAGAATACTGATGATTTCGGTGTTATATTATTTGATAAATTAGAAATATTTTACCCTCATCACTTTGAAAACGAAGGACAAGAAATAAGTGAATATTTCTTCTATAAAGTAGTTACAGGGGATACTATAACCGATATATCAAGGAGATTTTACGGGACTACTGATTACAAAGATGAGATCATGAAAAATAACAACATTTCAACAGGGGACATACTTGTTCCTGGAAGAATTTTAGTATTGAAAAAGAGATAGGGGGATAAGGATGAAGAGGAAAAAGCTTTTTATATTATCAATAACAATACTCCTCCTGACTTTTTCAGGAGTTGTATATGCTGCATATAGTCCCGACTATGATGCTGGCTATACAGTAGGAAGGGAATACTATGCTAAATATGGAACTGCATTAAATGCAGAAAATGCACTTACTATTCATGCACTAAATGGATATGATGGATATATTCCAAAAGATGCTACAAATGGGTGGAGAGATTATAGTGAAGGTTTTAAGGCAGGATACAATGATGCTTTAAATGGCGTATCCCCTTCAGTAAACTATGCTGATTCACTTGGCAATGCCGAAGGATCACGCTTTGGAGCAAGGGACTATTATATCGGAGTCAGCAGCAATTGGCTATACAGGCTTCCATCAGACTCTGAAATAGTTAACAAATATAATCTTACACTCATGAATGCTGAATATAGAATTAAATTTTTAGATTCATTTAAAGCAGCATTTGAAAAGGGATATGTAGATGCCTATGAAAAGGCTTTGATAGAACCAGTTAGAAATAGTATGTCTCAAGGCCTAGCAAATGGAAACAGCGTAGGTAGTGCTATGGGAAAAACATTTGCAGAAAAAGATTATATTATGAAGAATAATATTAATTTTAAAAGAGATATTCCTACTGAAGAAGAAATCATAAAAATGTTTAATTTGACGAAAGATACTAAAGAATATAGAGATGCCTTTATTCAAGGTTTTTTAGCTAGTTATGAAGTATCATATAATCAAACTTATAGATCTCTTGCAGCAAGTGAAGCACAAAATAGAACTGTTTCAAAGATCATTGGCATATCAGGAGATACAATTTCACATAACAATGGGGTTACAGTAACCATTCCAAGTGGTGTTTTTTACAAAGATGTTTATGTTAGCATTGAAAACCAATATACTGAATATTTCAACAATCAAGGCATGATACTGGTTTCTGATATTTTTAAAATAAAGCTTGACAATCCTTCTATTAGTTTGGATAATGATCAAACTATAGAAATAGAATTTCCATACTATGGGAAATCTACTAATGTAGGGATATATAAACTTGTTAATGAAAAATGGTATTACTTGCCAACTACTATTTCTGAAGGGAAAATCAAGGCATCTGTAATGCCAAGCACTGTAACAAACAAAGAAAGCATTTATGCAGCTTTTATTGATAATGGGCAAAGAACATTAATAGACACAAGAAATCATTGGGCTAAAGATGAAATCAACACTATGGTCAGAAGAAATGTTATATTAGGATATCCTGACGGAACATTTAGACCAGAAGATAAGATAACACGAGCAGAATTTTTGATTTTATTAAGCAGAATAGAAAATTGGACATTGCCTAATTATGTTGCTAATGCTACCTATTTTAAAGATTATAAAACTTTTGAGAATTACGATAGAATAATTAGCTATTCTTTATCAATGGGATATATAAAAGGTTATCCTGACAGGACTTTTAGACCGAACAATAATATTTCATATAAAGAAGTTGAATTAATTATACAAAGAGTGACTAAAAATCCATCATTTAGGTGGACTGATGTTGCTACCAACTTGATGTATGACAAAACAGTGAGATCTAAGAGTTTTGATGATATGAACAATAAAATAACAAGAGCAGAAGCAGCATATATGCTGTATTATCTTAATGAGTGGAGATATTAATGAATGAAAGAAAGGGCTACACACTTATAGAGTTAATTACGGTGTTAGCCCTTATTTCTATCCTGTTTATGGTAAGCATTCCCAATTCATATATTTTGGTAAGACATAGAGAATATAATGAAATAAAGCAATTTGAAAAGGACTTAAAGTTTGCTAGAGCAAAAGCTATGGTAGAAAATTCACCTGTCGAATTCATGGTAGATGTTCAACAAAACAAATATAAAATAGTTCAAAATAATAAAGTTATAAAAGAGTATATTTTTAAAAATGGAGTACAATTACAATCTATAACTATATCCGACAATAAATCATCACAAAATTGGAGTAGTATAGTTTTTAAGACGACTGGAGCACCTTCTAGTGCAGGCACTATAAATTTTAATACTAAAAATTTTGGAAACTATAGTATTACTATCGAGGTAGCAACAGGTAGGATTAATACATATATTAATAGGTGAAATTATGATAAAAAAAGGATTTGTACTGATAGAAATCTTAATAGGGATAGCTATTTTGGGGTTAGTAAGTGTGACAAGTTTTAATTTATTAAAAATTAGCTTTACCAATAACGATTTAGTTGAATCTAGAACAAAGATAATTTACTTATGCCAAAATATAGTAGAAGAGCTAAAATCAGATTCGATTGAAAATGAATTAATATTTGATGAAGTAGTTAATTTAGGATCATATGTATATACAAATGATGATATAAAAAACGAATATGTATGTGAGATAAAATTTAACAAGCTAGATAGGAAGTTACTGTTCTATACATGTACTTTAAAAAGCATAACAAACCCAAAACTGGAGGTTTCATTTGAATGCTCGAGATTTATCAAATGATGGATTTACTTTAATTGAATTAATTATTTCAATATCGATAATTTCAGTAATTATCGTTGGAATATACAACATCATATTTATTTCCACAAAGTCGATGAATTTAGTTGATGAAAAAGACGAATATTTGGTTAGTGGAATATATGTGATAGAATATATTTCGGATGAGATTAGAAGTGCAGACCTTATACTGCCTTCCTCAATGATTAAAAATCTAGACAAGATGTATCCATATAATTTAAAATTCGTTATTTTAAACATAAATGAAGGAAATTATGATTATGTCACTTATTATTACACTGGTAAAGAAATTGTGAGATTAAATTGCAAATTATCAAATGCAAATCTTCCAGAAATATCAAATTTCAAGGGATATAATAAGCTTGATATAGGTATTAGCAACATATGGAATACAGGTCTAGAATTAAATAATAATATGATTTATTTAGATTTTACTTTTGAAGGGACTCATTCTTTAAGGATTAAGAGTGGGATTAATGTTGAAAATAAAATAATTAAATGAGGATAATATGAGAAAAGGTTCCATAACTGTATTTGCTTTAATAACAATGTTAATCGTATTTTCAATCTGCTTATATTTATCATATATAACAGTAATGGAAAATCATTTGCAGAACAATTTAAAATATAAGTTGCAAAACAATTATGATTTAGAGACCTCATTAAATTATATAGTTAATGATTTTAATGTAGTCGATAGTGATATAAACAAGTCAATCATTAAGTACTGCAATTCACCAACCATAAACAACAAGGATGTTATTTATGTTAAAAATAAAGATGAAAACGATGTGATAGCTGCTGATTTAGAATACAATTTAAAAGACAATAACACATATTTAAACATCTCAATTAAATCGCCAAACTCTAATTTCAATGCTAAGTTAAAAGCAAGTGTAGATTTCGTAAATGAAGTATTTACATATAACAAATTGTCATATGTAAATAAAATAAGTTTTATAAAAAGACCTGATTTAGAAGATGAATTAGTAAGATTTTTTCTCGCTATTGATGATAGCTATAAAATTCCTCCATTAAAAAGCGGTATGAGTTCACTATCCTTATATCATAGTGAAGAAGTTATGTTAAAAAGGATCAATGCTAATCAATACTGGGTTTATCGTAATGAAGCTATAGAAAATTATAGTATAATGACAAATGAAGTTTTCATCTATATAGAAAACAAAGCTAATTATGATAATGTTAAGTTGACGATTGATTCTAACAATAAATATGATTATTTAAAAGGTATCATATATGTAGAAGGAGATATTCATATAATTAATAATTTAAATTTTAATGGTATTATCATAATTAACGGAGGAGAAATCTATATAGACGAAGGCAAGAATGCTACTATAACTGGAAAGATTATCTCAAATAATGAATTTGTAGTTCCTGATGGATTGCAATTAAAATATTCACCAGATATAATGAACAAATATGGGGTATATTTGCCAAATTATATTAAAAGCAAGATCAAAAATGTTAAAATAATCTATTGAATGGAGTTAATATGAAACCAATTATTTTAATAGGTATGAGTGGAGTAGGCAAGACATATATAGGTAAAAAATTAGCAGAAGCTTTAAATTTCGATTTCTATGATACTGATGAACTTATTATGAGAAAGAATAACGCTAGCATAGAATATTTATTTGAAACTTATGGTGAAAAATACTTTAGAGAAGAAGAAAAAAAAATATTAAAAGAAATTATCTACAAAAATAGATGTGTCATTTCAACTGGAGGGGGTATCATATTAGATATAGAAAACATTGATTTAATCAAATCTAATGGAGTTGTATTTTACCTATATGACAATATTGAAAACATATCTAATAATTTGAAATTTAGCAATTATAAAAGACCTTTGTTAGACATAGATAATGATTTGCCAATGCAGCTTAAAAAAATGTTTTTTACTAGAGAGAAATTATATTTGAGCACATGTCATTTTATTATAGATGTTTCTTCTAAGGATGAAATATCTATAATAAATGAGATAGCATACAATTATAAAACATTTACTTGTTAGAGAAATGACTTACTGATATAATATTTTAAGATATATTATATGATTTGAGATTAGGAGGGAATATTTTGATACAAGCAGGTGAATTTAGGAAAGGAGTAACTTTTGTTTGGGATGGGGATGTTTACCAAGTGGTTGACTTCCAACATGTTAAGCCAGGAAAAGGTGCTGCATTTGTTAGAACCAAGATTAGAAATGTTATTTCAGGTGGTTTGAAAGAAGTTACGTTTAACCCAACAGAAAGATTCGAAAAGGCTGTTATAGAAACAAAAGAAATGCAATACTTATATTCAGATGGAGAGCTATATTATTTTATGGATAATGATACTTATGAGCAATTACCTCTAGATTTTACTGCTGTGGAAGAGGCAATCAAATATTTAAGAGAAAATGATACAGCCATTATAAGATTCTATCAAGGCAAAGCTTTTGAGGTTTTACCTCCAAACTTTGTAGAATTAAAAGTTATTGAGACTGAGCCTGGAGTTAAAGGGGACACAGCTCAAGGAGCTACAAAAAATGCAGTAGTAGAGACAGGAACAACTATAAGTGTACCATTATTTGTTAATGTTGGAGATGTCATAAAAATCGACACTAGAACAGGTGAGTACTTATCAAGAGTATAGGAGGGGTAAATATGGATTATTTAGCACAAAAGGTAGCTTACTTAAAAGGGCTTGCAGACGGTCTCGGAATTGATGAAAGCACTAAAGATGGTAAACTTTTATTAAGCATTGTGGAAACATTAGAAGACTTTTCTGATGTAATTGGAGATTTGATTGATGATCATTTGGATCTTGAAGAATATGTCAATTTCATTGATGAAGATTTGGCTGATGTAGAAGAAGACATTTATGGTGATGAATCTGACTATGAATTCGATGATGATGAATTTGATTTTGATGAGTATGATGATGATCAAAGTCTAAGAGACGGAACTAATTGGAATAACGAAGACAATTACGGATTAGAAGAATATTTGGAAGATGAGGAAGAAAAAGAATAAAATAATAATCAATTTGAGCCTAAAGCTAAGCTTTAGGCTCAAAAAATGTAGATATGATTGTAAACATAATATAGCTTTGATATAATTGAAAAAAGAGGTGATAATATGGCAAAGAATGAATATATTGAAGATGCAAACAACCCGAATATCAAAATATCAAAAGATGTTTTGACTGCTATAGCTTTAAAAGTTATAAATTCAATAGAAGGTGTTGAATTAACGAATCCAAGTTCTAGTTTTTCTGAATTGATTGGAAGGAAAAACAACCCTAGAGGCATCAAAGTAGATATTAAAGATAATGATTTATATATAGACATTTTCATTTCATTAAAATATGGTTCTAAAGTTAATGAGATAGCTTATGATGTTCAAAAGAAAGTTAAAGAATCAATAGAAGTGATGACTGATTTAAATTTAAAAGAAATAAATGTTCATGTTGAAAACATAATTGCTACAGATGATGGACAGGATCATTTTGATGCCAATAATTAGAAGGGATGACTATGGGAAGAAAACAAACACGTGAAGCACTTATGCAAGTCGTTTATCAAATGGATTTAAATAAAAATTTTTCGAAGGAAGAGATATCTAATTTTTTAAATAACTTTAGCTTAGCTGATTGTGAAGTCGATTACTTAGAAGAATCTGCTTATGGGATCATAGATAATTTAGATACTATTGACAAATCTATTGAAGAATATACTGAAGGATGGAGTATCGAAAGATTGCCAAGAGTTGATTTAGCAATATTAAGAGTTGCTTTTTACGAAATTATCTATAGAGATGATATCCCTACTGAAGTGGCTATAAATGAGGCTATAGAAATAGCCAAGAAATACAGTGCTCCTGATGCATTTAAATATATTAATGGAGTATTAGGCAGTTTTGTAAGGGCTAATGAGATTTATGAATAAACACTACTTAGGAATAGATACTAGCAATTACACTTCATCTATATCTGTTATAAATGAAAGTGATCAGATATTATTAGATCAACGAATAATATTAGATGTTCCATTAGGAAAGAGTGGACTTAGACAACAAGAAGCAGTTTTTCAACACTTGATCAATATTCCTAAACTTATAGAAAGTATAAACATTGATGTAAATTGTTTTGACACAGTATCAGTAAGCTCTAAACCTAGGCAGATAGAAGGCTCTTATATGCCAGTTTTCAAGGTTGGAGTTAGCTTTGCAGAAGTTATATCAAAAATCAACAAAATACCAATAAAATACTTCAGTCACCAAGAAGGTCACATCGCTTCAATAATTTATGAAAATAATATTTATGAAGATGCTTTTGTTTCATTTCACTTTTCTGGAGGAACAACAGAAATCATTTTAGTAAAAAATTCAGATAATTTATATACTACTTTAATAGGTGGAACCAATGATATTAGTTTCGGCCAGTTAATTGATAGAATAGGTGTTTACACAGGGCTAAAGTTTCCATGTGGCGAAAAAATGGAAAAAATTGCGTGTTTAGGTAGCTTGTTAAAATTAGACTTACCAAAACCACAAAACACAACATGGATAAATTTATCAGGCTTAGAAAATTTCTACAAGAGATTGATAGATTCAAAAAAATATAATATTGAAGATATATTTTATACATTATTTATAAATATTTCCTATTTCATTGAAAACATGCTTATCAAAACTATTGAAATTCAAAATACTTCTACTGTTTTAATTGTAGGCGGTGTAAGCACAAATAATATAATTAGAAATTATTTGTCAACCAACAACTGTAGAATAAAAATATACTATTCTAAAACAAATCTATCTTCTGACAATGCAGTGGGTGTTGGTTTTTTAGGTAAGTATAAGCGTGGCTGGGAGGATTAAAATGAAACCCTTGAGGGTAAGTGAGGTAAATAATTACATAAAGAAAATTTTTGCATCGGATATTTTATTGCCTGAAGTGAGCATTGTTGGCGAAATATCAAATCTTTCGATTCATTATTCTAGTGGGCATATCTATTTTAATTTAAAAGATGAGAATTCTAAATTAAAATGTGTAATGTTTAAAACATATGCTCAAACAAATGATATAGAATTAAAAGATGGATTGAAAATAGTAGCGATAGGGAACATATCAGTATATGAAAAAGATGGTATATATCAACTTTATGTTAGAAAGATAAAAAAAGACGGTATTGGAGAATTATATTTGATATTTGAAGAGCTCAAAAATAGACTTCAAAAGGAAGGGCTATTTGAATCAATTCATAAGAAGCCTATTTCTAAATACCCTCAAAAAATAGGGATAGTAACTTCACCTACAGGTGCAGCTATTAGAGATATTATTAGGATAATGAAAAGAAGATTTCCACCGATAAATGTTGTAATATATCCATCACAAGTACAAGGGGAAAAAGCAGTCGATCAACTGATTGAGGGGCTTAATTACTTAGATAAAATCGATGATATAGATTTAATTATACTGACGCGAGGTGGTGGTTCGATTGACGAGCTATTTGTTTTTAATGACGAAAGGCTTGCAAGAGCGATATTTTCCACTAAAAAACCTGTAATTTCAGCTGTTGGGCATGAGACTGATTTCACTATTTCAGATTTTGTTGCTGATTTTAGAGCAGCTACACCTTCAGAAGCTGCAGAATTAGCCACTCCTGAAATAAATGCACTTAGGAGAGAAATCTTTGAACTTAAAAATATCCTTATTAAACTAACTTTTAACATATTAGAAAGGTGTAGGATTGACCTTGAGCAAATTCAAAAATACCTCAACTTTTATAATCCTAAATATTTGATTGAAGAAAGAAGAATAGAGCTTGATAACATAATTCAAGTTATTACTTTTAAAATGTTTAAAAAAATTGATGAAACAAAAAATAGACTTGAAAGACAAAAAATAAAATTGGATTTACACAACCCTACATATGTGCTTGACCAAGGTTATGCATATATTACTGATGATAATGGTATAATATTAACAGACATAAATAGCGTAAATATTGGTATGAAAGTAATATTGAATTTAAAAAATGGAGAAATAGATGCAGAAATAAAATCAATTTCTACGAGGGGGAATATTCGTGAAAAATGATGAAATGACATATGAAAAAGCATATGATAGACTAAAAACTATATTGAATGAACTTGAAAATGGTGGTTTAAAATTAAGTGAAGTGTTTGATAAATTCAAAGAGGCTATGACTTTATATGAATATTGCAAAAATGTACTTGATGATGTTGAAGGGGAAGTTAAATTGATATTGAAGGATGATGGTCAAGTTAGAGAAGTTGATTTTGAAGAAGATTTAAAGGCTGATGACTATGTTTAAGAATAAATTTATTGATTATATAACGCTAATTGACAATGAACTTGAAGAAATCATATCTCCAATGAATAAATATCAAAGCATTATGTATGAATCTATAAGGTATAGTTTGTTTTCTGGAGGGAAAAGACTCAGACCAGTTTTGCTTTTGATTACTTACAATATGTTTTCTAAAGATACTAAGCTAGCATTACCTTATGCAGCGTCAATTGAAATGATACATACTTATTCGTTAATTCATGATGATTTGCCTTCTATGGATAATGATGATTATAGAAGAGGGAAATTAACTGCCCATAAAATGTTTGGAGAGGCTTTGGCAATATTATCTGGTGATGCACTTTTAAATTTAGCATTTGAGACAATGTTAAAAGCAAATATGGAAAACAACGATCAAAGAGCGATAAGAGCTAGTTATGAAATATCAAAATCAGCTGGTTATTCTGGAATGATTTTAGGACAAGTTATTGATATGTATGAAAAGGAACTAGATGTAAAAGAGATTTTATACATGTATTCTTTAAAAACTGGGGAACTTATAAGAGCAAGTATTACTTCAGGAGCAATATTGGGTGGTGCTTCTGAAAAACATATAGCTATACTTAATGAATTTGGGAAAAATTTAGGCCTTTCATTTCAAATACAAGATGACATATTGGATTTTGAAAAAGATAAAGATATGGATAAGTTAACATTATCTAAATATTATTCTAAAGAACAACTTATAGAATTAATTAATTATCATAATGACAAATGTAAAAATCTATTAAAACAATTAGATGATCTAGATACATCTCCTTTTGAATACTTAGTTGACGAATTAGCTTATCGAGAGATTTAAAGTTGATAATTTCAATAATTTATGGTATACTAATTATAGTTATAGTGGTACAGTATTCTAGTCAGCACAGCTATTTCTGAAGGCGGGCCTAAAAATCCGTCAAAGAGCATATCGATGAAGTTCTTTATGTTTGGCTTGCGACGCCCAGTCGTGGGCTTTCATAAGGAGTAAGAAGGATGGGGCGATCTGCAATGGCATGCAGGCGTGGACCCTGCCTTCGTGGAGACATAATATAGTGAAAAATAGTACTATATTATGATAAACCTGCAACAAAACATCAAATCAAATTAAATTTGCAGAGTAGCTTGCCTTGAGTGGGTTAGTGCGGATGGTAAGTTCAGATTTAAAGATTCAGGGCCCGAAACTTTAAATCTCTGTTACCGAAACCTAATCTGCAAAAGAGGATAGGAAATAGTATGGCTGTTGAGGAAAACTCCTAGACTGTTCACGTTGTTGAGATAACTAGGGGATTACAGTGCGGACTAAGTGGCAATCCAGTCCTGCAATTGGCGACATTGCAGTGATAAGATTAAAGGGAAACCGCTGCACCGGCGACGGGCAGTTCTTGTCAGGGAAATCCTGCTGGACCTAAAGCCGTAAGATTTACTCTAGTTATTACCACTCGTTAAGCTGATAGCAGTGCTGTCAGCTTTTTTACTTATACATATTAGGAGGAAATATGTCAAAAATTGAGGATGATAGTTTATATAATAAATATAACTTGAAATGGGTAATACCTATTACTTTGTGGACATTTATAATATCCATTACATTGTCTGTTTTTTCGGAGAGCCTAGTAAAACGGTTTGATTTGTTAGTAGCTTTTATAATTCTAATAATTATAATATTTATTGGTATAATATTTGATATAGTAGGAGTGGCTGTTACAAGTGCTAACGAAAAACCTTTTCATGCAATGGCAGCTAATAAGATTCCTGAGGCGAAAATAGCTATAAAGTTAGTGAGAAATGCTGGTAAGGTAAGTAATTTTTGCAATGATGTAATTGGAGATATAAGTGGAATTTTATCTGGAGCTATTTCTGCCAGTATTGTTATAAAATTAGTTGAAACTTTTTCTTTATTAAATATTACAATAATAACAATACTCTTAACTGCATTTACTGCTTCTTTGACTGTTGGTGGAAAAGGGATTGGCAAAAGTATTGCTATGAACAATGATGAGAAAATAGTTTACATAATGGCAAAATTCTTAAAGCTATTAGAGAAAGTTTTTAATATAAAATTTTTTAAAGAAAAGAATACTAAAGAAAAGAATGCTAATGGTAGTAAATGATAAAAGGAGTAGTATATGTCAAAGAAGAGAGCTGATATATTAATATATGAAAAAAATTTAGTTGATTCGAGAGAAAAAGCAAAGAGACTTATAATGGAAGGCGTTGTTTACGTAGGAGAAAACAAAGTGGAAAAACCTGGAGAATTTTTTCTTGAAGATACTGAATTTATTATAAAATCTAACCCTTTGAAGTATGTAAGCAGAGGTGGGTTAAAACTTGAAAAAGCAATTGAAGAATTCAATCTTAATCTAAACAATAAAATATGTATGGATATAGGGGCTTCTACAGGTGGATTTACTGATTGCATGCTGCAAAATAATGCAAAAAAAGTTTATGCAGTAGATGTTGGTTATGGACAGCTAGATTGGAAATTAAGAAATGATAACAGAGTAGTTGTATTAGAAAGAACAAATATTAGAAAAATAGACAAAAACATGATTAAAGATAAAATTGACTTTATTAGTATAGATGTTAGTTTTATCAGCCTGGAACTAGTGTTGCCAGTGGCTAAAGAATTGCTAAGCAATGAAGGAATAATAATAGCTCTAATAAAGCCTCAATTCGAAGCAGGGAAAAACAAAGTAGGTAAAAAAGGTATTATAAAAGATAAAAATATACATTTAGAAACTGTGATGAAAATAATCAACCTTGCCAAGACTCTTGAATTGTATACATCAGGTTTTACTTATTCTCCAATTAAAGGAATGACAGGAAATATCGAATTTTTGATAATGCTTGATAGAACAAAAAAAGAGGACAATCTTGACATAGAGAAAATCATATTGGATGCTCATGAAAAGTTATAGTGGGTGAGAAAATGCTAAGAAGGTTGCATATAGAAAATTATGCTATTATAGATAAGCTAACAATCGATTTTGAAGATGGATTTAATGTTCTTACGGGAGAAACTGGTTCTGGTAAGTCTATAATAATTGAAGCCCTTGGGGTAGTACTTGGGGGTAGAAGCAATAGAGACATGATTAGAACAGGCAAAGAATCAGCCTACATAGAAGCCACATTTAATTCTAATTCAGTCATTAACAATAAGCTTGAAGATATAGGTATTCAAAGGGATGACTTATTGATAATCTCTAAAGAAATCTATACTAATCAACCAAGCATCGCTAGAATAAATAATAAAGTAGTAACAAACAGTGTTTTAAATGACATAACTTCAAGTCTAGTGGATATATTTGGTCAGCATGAACATCAGTCATTGTTAGAAGTAAAAAATCATATTTTTATTTTAGACTCTTTTTTGGAGGATAGCCAAAGGGATATTTTACTTGAAATAAATAATTTATATGATGAATATATTTTTTTAAAGAAAAAAAAGAAAGAAATAGAAACTAATAGTCAGCAAAGAGAGAGAGAATTAGACCTTATAAAGTATCAAATTGAGGAGATTGATTCATTAGAACTCTCAACTTCAGATGAAAAAATAGAACAAGAGTTTAAAAAATTAAATAATTTAGAAGAAATTATAAAATTAGGGAATAGATCATTAGAATTTATTAAAGGCGAATCATTTGAGCAAAACGCTATGGATTTAATAGATAAATCAGTTTCGTTATTGAAAGATCTAGGAAAGTTAGATGAAAATTTCCATTCTTTTTATGATCAGTTATTGAATTTTAGATATGAATTGAATGAGATCTACACAAGTATATTAGATTATTTGAATTCTTTATACTATGATGAAGAAAAATTAGTTTTTTTAAGGGATAGACTAAATAGCATTAATATGTTAAAAAAGAAATATGGCAATACCATAGAAGATATATTATCCTTTAGAAAGGAATTAGACTTAAGAATAAATTTTTTAATGAATTTAGAATATGAGCAAAAATCCATTGATGATAAATTAAATGAGATTGAAAAAAAATTATTAAATAAATCAAATATACTAACTGAATTTAGAAAGAGTGTTGCAAAAGAGCTAGAAAAAAGCATAAAAAATCAACTTATAGATTTAAATATGAAAAACATTGAATTTATTATTGGTTTCAATAAAAAAGACAATATAACTAGAAATGGAGTTGACGATGTAGAATTTTTAATATCAACAAATGCTGGTGAAAAGTTAAAGCCACTGTCAAAGATTATATCAGGTGGAGAAATGTCTAGAATAATGCTTGCAATAAAGTCTATTTTTGCTCAAAAGGACAACATTCCTGTTTTAATATTTGATGAAATTGACACTGGAATAAGTGGAAGAACTGCTCAATTAGTTGGTGAAAAAATAAAACAAATATCTACAAACCGTCAAGTTATATCTATTTCTCACTTACCTCAGATAGTAGCGTTAGCAGATGTTCAATTTTCTATTGACAAGTCTTCAAACGATAATACAACTATAGCAAAAGTAACAAAACTTGATTTTGATGAAAGAGTTAAAGAACTAGCCAGGATGTTGGGAGGTGCATCTATAACTGATACAACTTTAAAACATGCTAGAGAAATGTTGGAGATGACCAAAAACAACAAACAGCAAGCATATAAGTAGATGATATGATATATAAAATCAATAATTTTTAACGGAGGTATAAGATGCCATATATAGAAAAAACAATGAAATCTGAAAGAATATATGATGGGAAAATTTTAAATCTGAGAGTAGATACAGTAGAATTACCTGATAAAAAATATTCTAAAAGAGAGATTGTTGAACATCCTGGTGCAGTTGCTATTGTTGCTATTAATCAAGACAATGAAATGGTTGTTATAAGACAGTATAGAAAAGCAATTGATAAAGTCCTATTAGAAATACCAGCTGGGAAATTGGAACTAAATGAAGAGCCTATAGAATCCGCAAAGAGAGAATTAAAAGAGGAAACAGGATTTACTGCTGAAAAAATAGAATATCTCACCGAATTTTATACATCTCCAGGTTTTAGCAATGAAAAAGTATATTTATTTTTGGCTCAAGGCTTGACTCCTGGGAATCAAGAGCTAGAAATAGGGGAACATATAGACGTAGAGTGTTTTAAATTAGATGAATTGATTAAAATGATTAAATTCGGTGATATAGTGGATTCGAAAACAATTGTAGGAATTATGTATTACTATGAATTAATAAACAAGTAAAGGAGAAATGGAATGGGATTAAATTATATCGAAAAATTTTTAGAATATCTGAAGAATGAGAAGAAACTTAGCAATAATACTATGCAGGCATATCTTAGTGATCTCAAGCAATATGAACATTTTCTAATGAATAATAACATAGAAATTACTAAAGCAAATAATACCAATGTTTTAATGTATTTATTAAATTTACAGAAATTAGAGAAATCAACAGCAACCATATCTAGACATTTAGCAAGTATAAGATGTTTTTACGAATATCTCCAAAGATGCGGTTTGATAAATGAAGATCCAACTTTCAATTTAAAAGTACCTAGAAAAAAGAAAAAACAACCCAAAATTTTAGAAGAGCATGAAATTAATGCTTTATTGAGCTTACCTGATATAAAAACAGAAAAAGGCTTAAGGGATAAGATAATATTGCAAGTGGCATATTTCACTGGATTAAGGGTATCTGAACTAAGCGAACTATCTATAAAAAATATAAATTTTGCAGACAAAACTATTGTTATAAATAGAAATAATACTTCAGTAAGTTTAGAATTGACAAATGAAACTATTGATTTAATTAACAACTATTTGAATTTGTTTAGAAAGGATTATGACGAAAATGAGCCATTGTTTATAAATTATTTAGGAGAGAGAATCACAAGACAAGGGCTTTGGAAAATCATTAGATCTTACGCTAATGGGATTATTGACAAACCAGTTACACCTCAAGTTATTAGAAATTCTTTCATTGCAAATTTAATGAAAGATGAAACAAATCTTCAAAGACTTTAAACTATAACATTATTATTTGAGGAGGAAAATATGAGAGCTATAGATATAATAGAAAAGAAAAAGAAAAATTATGCTTTATCTAAAGAAGAAATTGATTTCATGGTACAAGGTTATACCAATGGAGAAATTCCAGATTATCAAATGGCTGCTTTTTTAATGACTATATATTTTAATGGAATGAGTTACAAAGAAATAGCTGATATGACTGAGAGCTTTGTAAATTCAGGGGATACAGTAGATCTTTCTAAAATAAATGGAATAAAAGTTGATAAGCATTCTACTGGGGGAGTAGGAGATAAAATTAGCATTATTGTAATACCTCTTGTAGCTTTATGTGGTGTTCCTGTTGCAAAAATGAGCGGTAGAGGGCTTGGACACACAGGAGGTACAATAGATAAGCTAGAATCAATAGATGGATTTAGAGTTGAATTGAGTCCTGAGGAATTTATTGAGAATGTAAATAAATATAAGATGGCAATAGTCGGACAAACTGCAAATTTAACTCCTGCGGACAAAAAGATTTATGCTTTAAGAGATGTAACAGCTACTATCGACAGCATACCTCTAATTGCTAGTTCTATAATGAGCAAAAAAATAGCTTCTGGCGCTGATGCCATAGTATTAGATGTAAAAGTTGGATCTGGTGCATTCATGAAAGATTTAGATGATGCTAGGGAATTAGCAAAAACAATGGTTTCAATTGGTAAAAATTTGAATAGAAATACTATTGCTGTAATTACAAACATGGATCAGCCTCTTGGTTATGAAGTAGGCAATAGCAATGAAGTAAAAGAAGCTATTAAAGTATTGTCAGGGAAAGGTGCTAAAGACGAAACGGAAGTAGCATTAACTATAGCTTCATTTATGTGTTTGTTGGGTGGTGCATTTGATGATTTTGACGAGGCATATAGGGATTTGGAAAATAAAATCAACTCTGGTTTAGCTCTAGAGAAATTAAAAGAGTTAATAAAAATACAAGGTGGCAATCCAGATGTAGTAGATAACCCTGATTTATTACCTAAAGCAAAAAATACATTCCTTGTAAAGTCGGAATTAGAGGGATATGTTAACGAAATAGATGCTGAATCTGTAGGAATATCTGCGATGCTCTTAGGAGCTGGAAGAAAGACAAAAGAAGATTCTATAAATTATGGTGCTGGTATTACTTTAAAGAAGAAAATCGGAGACTATGTAAATAAAGGAGAAGTCATATGTGAGCTTCATACCGATCTCGATTCAGTAAATGAGGCATATGAAAAGATTTTAAGTGCATATGTAATAAAAGATCAAGTGCTTGAAGAAAAACCATATGTATATGAAGTAATACAATAAGAGGAGAAGATATGAATTACTTAATTAGTTTGCCAGGGCTTTTAATAGCAATAATATTCCACGAGATAGCTCATGGGTATGTAGCGTATAAATTAGGTGACCCTACGGCAAAAAACGCAGGTAGATTGACACTAAACCCTATAAAACATATAGATCCTGTAGGATTTTTGTGTATGCTAATCTTTAGATTTGGCTGGGCGAAAGCTGTACCTATAAACCCAGCCTATTTTAAAAAAAGAAAGAGAGATACTATATTAGTTTCAGTTGCTGGAGTAATGACTAATTTTTTACTAGCTCTTATTTTTGGATTTATATTAGTTAATGTAAATATATCTAATAATTATTTATACCAGATTATTTTAATCGCTATGTGGTATAACATAATGTTGGGGATATTTAATATATTGCCTTTTCCACCACTTGATGGTTCTAAGGTATTAGCTAGTCTATTACCAACGAAATTAGAGTACTCATTTTATAAATATGAGAGATACTTTTATTTTATTTTACTATTATTGATAATGACAAATACAATAAGTAAAATTTTAAATCCTTTAATCAATATCACATTAAATTTGATTGTAAGAATTCTTTATTTTTGAGGTTTTTATGGAATATAATATTAGTATAGAAGTTTTTGAGGGGCCATTGGATTTATTGCTAAAATTGATTGAAAGCAATGAATTAGATATCTATAATATACCAATACATGAAGTTACTGATCAGTTTATAAGTTATATTAAGAAAATGAAAGAATTAGATATTGAGTTGGCAAGTGAATTTATAATTATGGCATCTATTTTGATTGAGATAAAATCAAAATTATTGCTGCCAGCAGAAAAGATAGTTCAGGATGATAAAGAGATAGAAGTAGATCCAAGAATAGATTTAGTAAAAAAATTAGAAGAGTATAAAATATACAAAGATATAAGCAATAAATTAAAGCAAATGCAAGAAGATCATTTGAGAACATTTTATAAAATACAAGAGGATTTTAACATTTATATTGAACCTTTAGAAGAATTAAAAGATATTGATTTAGAGAAGCTTACATTTGCTTTTAAAAAAATTCTAAATCGTATTGACAATCAAAAGTCTGCAGAGGAATCTGTCAAGTTAATTAGATATCCAGAGATTAAACAAGAAATATGTGAAAACAACATTATCAGTGCATTAAATGTTAAAAGAAAAGTTACATTTAATGAGTTGCTACAAACACCAACTAAAAATTATGCAATTGCTTATTTTTTAGCAATATTAGAGTTGCTAAAACTTAGAATAATTATTGCTTATCAGAGCGATGACTGTGAAGATATAATCATAGAGAGGGTAGAGCAAATTGAATAACATAAAGTCTATTATAGAGGGACTTTTATTTGCATTTGGAGAGCCGCTTGAAATAAAAGAGATATCAAAAGTTTTAAATCTTTCAGTAGATGAAGTAAATCAATGCTTAGAAGAAATGAAATTAGAATTTGACGAACAAAATCGTGGCTTAAGAATTATAAAAATAAATAATTCTTATCAGTTAGCAACTCGCCCAGAACATTATGATTTTATAAAATCCATACTAATTTCTAGAAATCAAAGAAGTTTGTCTAATGCAGCATTAGAAACTCTTTCTATAATTGCTTATAAGCAGCCAATTACAAAAATGGAAATTGATGAAATTAGAGGTGTAAAAAGCGATAAAAGCATTGAAACATTGTTGCAAAAGAAATTAATAAAGGAAGCTGGAAGGCTAGAAAGACCTGGTAGGCCAATATTATATGTTACTACTGATGAGTTCTTAAAATTTTTCGGTATAGAAACGATAGAAGATTTACCTGATATAGAAAAATTGAGGGATATTGGAGATAAGTATGAGTATTGAAAAAGGTAATATAGATTTAATGAGATTGCAAAAATATATTTCCAAGTCTGGATTATGTTCTAGGAGAAAAGCAGAAGAACTTATACGAGATGGGAAAGTAAGTGTTAATGGGATTTTAATAACTGACATGGGATTTAAGGTAAATCCAAATCATGATAAAGTTAAAGTTAATAATAAACTGATAAATATATCTGATGAAAAAATATATATTGCATTAAATAAACCAGAAAAAGTTATTACAAGTGCTAAAGACGAGAAAAATAGAAAGACTGTATTGGATTTTACTAAAGATATACCTCAGAGAATATTTCCAGTAGGAAGGTTAGACTATGATACCTCAGGATTGATAATTTTGACTAATGATGGAGATATTGCTAATAAATTAATGCATCCTAGAAAAAAAATTTACAAGAAATATCTAGCTTATGTCAAAGGAGTGCCAGATGATTCTGATTTAGAAAAATTAAGAAACGGAATTGTTATTGACAACAGAAAAACTGCTAAAGCAAGAGCTCATTTAGTAAATACCAATGAGAAAGATTCATTAATAATCATTGAAATTTATGAAGGTAGAAATCATCAAATAAAGAAAATGTGCGAAGCTATAGGACATCCTGTTAAACGATTAAAAAGAGTTTCGGTTGGGGAGATTGAGTTAGGGGATTTAAAAGTTGGAGAATGGAGAAAACTAACCCAAAACGAAATAGAATATTTAAATAACTTATAGGGGTAATATGAAAGAACAATTAAACAATGTTATTTCAATAGTAGATATCATTATAGAAAAATTTGTAGAAGAAGGTTTCACGTGTCTAGATGCTACAGTAGGCAATGGGAATGATACTATTAAACTATCGGGAAAAGTTGGAGAATCTGGAAGAGTTTATGGATTCGACATACAGAAAACAGCAATAGAAATCACCACAGAAAAATTAAGTAAGTATGGTTATATAGATAGGACAATATTGATTAATGACTCTCATACAAAATTAGACGACTACATCAAAGAACAACTTGATTTTGCAATTTATAATTTAGGATTTTTGCCAAAAGGTAATAAAGAAATTGTAACAAATGAAAAAACAACTATTGAAAGCATTAAAAAGGCTTTAAACTTGTTAAAGAAATATGGTATTTTAGTTGTGGTTTCATATATAGGACATGAAAATGGTCTAGATGAGTACAAAGCAGTTTATAAATATCTAAGTTTGCTAGATCAAAAAAAATTTAATGTTTTAGAGCTAAATTTTATAAATCAAATTAATAACCCACCAAGATTATTTTGCGTAGAGGTTAGGGGAGGTAAATAATGTCAAGAGTAAAGATAGTTGATACTGTTTTTAGAGATGCTCATCAATCACTTATCGCAACTAGGATGAAAACAGAAGAAATGTTACCAATTGCTGAAAAAATGGATAAAGCAGGATATTATGCTTTAGAGATCTGGGGTGGAGCAACTTTTGATTCTTGCTTAAGGTTTTTAAACGAAGATCCTTGGGACAGATTAAGAGAAATGAGAAAAGCTTTTAAAAATACCAAATTGCAAATGTTATTAAGAGGACAAAATCTACTTGGATACAAACATTATCCTGATGATGTAGTAGAGGAGTTTGTGAGACTATCTATAAAAAATGGGATAGACATCATAAGGATTTTTGATGCTTTAAATGATTTAAGAAATTTAGAAACATCAATAAAAGCCACTAAAAAATATGGAGGACATGCTCAAGGAGCTATTAGTTATACTATTAGTCCAGTCCACAATATAAATTACTATGTTGAAGTTGCTAAAGGAATGGCTGAAATGGGAGTTGATTCTATTTGTATTAAAGATATGTCAGGAATATTGTTGCCATATGCTGCTTATGAATTGGTCAGTGAAATTAAAAAAGCCGTTGATTTACCATTAGAAATACATTCTCATTTTACTAGCGGAATAGCAAATCAGACTTATATGAAAGCCATAGAAGCTGGAGCAGACATAATTGATACTGCGATTTCACCTTTAGGCAATGGCACAAGCCAACCAGCTACAGAACCAATGATTGCTTCTCTAGAAGGAAGTCCTTATTACCCAGATATTGATTTTAATACTATTCTTGAAGTTTCAGATTATTTTAAGACTTTACGTACAAAATATGAAAAAGAAGGTCTTTTAGATAACAAAGTATTGACTGTAGATATTAATACTTTGAAATATCAGGTTCCTGGAGGGATGTTATCAAATCTTGTCTCACAACTGAAAGCACAAAATAGTGAAGATAAATATGAAGATGTTTTAAAGGAAATACCTAGGGTAAGAGAAGAATTAGGATTTCCACCTCTAGTAACCCCAATGAGCCAAATGGTTGGGACACAAGCTTTATTTAATGTATTATCTACTGAAAGATATAAAATGGTTCCAAATGAAGTTAAGAATTATGTAAAAGGTTTGTATGGTAAACCTGCAGCTCCTATAAATGAAGACATAAAACGATTGATAATTGGAGATGAAGAAGTATTTGAAGGAAGGCCAGCGGATTTGTTAAAACCAGATTTAGATAAGTATATAAATGTAATAAATGAATATATATAACAGGTAGAAGACGTACTAACCTATGCATTATTCCCTCAAGTAGCATTGAATTTTTTCAAACAAAGAATGGCATCTAAATATAAGATAGAAACAGATTTGCTGAATGAGGAAGAAAAAACTCACCCAATATAAAAGGACAAATCATATGA
>NZ_JBSQIL010000015.1:0-30160 GCF_055108775.1 Soehngenia sp.
TTTCATATTTAGTTTACAGAGCCTGTTATTATTTCTTCTTTCCTTTTAAAAAATTCAATCTTTCTTTTATGACTGATTCATAACCCAAATCAGTAGGTTTATAGTAGATTTTGCCAGAGAGATTAGCTGGTAAATAATCTTGTTCGACATAATGATTTTCATAGTTATGCGGATATTTATAGTTAACTCCACGTCCTAAGGCTTTTGCTCCCGAATAACTAGAATCCTTTAAATAAATAGGTATTTCAAACGAATCACTATTCCTTATATCTTCTAATGCTGAATCTATCGCTAAATATGAACTATTGCTTTTTGGAGCACAAGCAACATATATTGCTGCCTGTGACAGAATAATCCTTCCTTCCGGCATTCCTATGGCATCTACTGCATAAAATGCATTTGTGGCTATAACAATAGCATTAGGATCTGCATTACCAACATCTTCAGATGCAGCAATTATAATCCTTCTTGCAATAAATTTAGGGTCTTCTCCAGCATTTAGCATTTTTGCTAGATAATATACAGTAGCATCAGGATCTGAACCTCTCATACTCTTTATAAAAGCAGAAATAGTGTCATAGTGTTCATCTGACCCTTTATCATATTTAAAAGATTTTATTTGAATTGAATTTTTTATATCCTCTATAGATATATATCTTATTCCATCATCACCTGGGTCAGTTGACAAAACCCCTATTTCTAATGAATTTAACAAAACCCTAGCATCTCCATCAGCAACAGTGATTAAGTATTCTTTGGCTTCTTTATCAATATCGACTTTAAAACTTCCTAAACCGAACTCTTTATCTTCTAAAGCTCTATTTAACAATACATCCAAATCGTCTCTATTTAAAGGCTTCAATTCCAATACCATCATTCTAGATAATAGAGCTTTATTTATTTCAAAATAAGGATTTTCAGTAGTCGCACCTATAAGAATTATAATTCCTTTTTCTACAAAAGGCAATAAAGCATCTTGTTGTGATTTATTAAATCTATGAATTTCGTCTATAAATAGGATTGTCCTTTTATTGTTAAGCTTCAGAGCTTCTTCTGCTTTATTCATTATATCTCTAATTTCTTTTACCCCTGAGGTTACAGCAGAGAGTTTTTCAAAATTCATATTGGTCGAATTAGCAATAACCATTGCTAATGTAGTTTTACCTGTACCTGGAGGTCCATAAAAAATCATCGAAGTTATCCTATCCGCTTTTATTGCTCTTGTCAAAAACTTCCCTTCCCCAATTATATGACTTTGTCCAACAAAATTTTCTATATTGCTTGGTCTTAGCCTATCTGCTAGTGGGGCATTCTTTCTTAAAAAATTATCCATAGACATTGAAAATAAATCCATAATTTCACCAACTAAATTTTAATTATATTATTATATCATAAAATGACATATAGTTAAATTTATTAATATATTCTATCATTGTGGTAATCTTTTGTGTATAATAAGGATTAGATATAGTTGTTATATCATAAAATTATTATACAAGGAGATGTTACCCTTGAATATTTTGGTCTGTTTAGACTCAAATTATATCAATCCATTGAAAGTTATGCTTTATTCTTTGTTTTATAACAATGAAGAAAATACTTTTAAGATTTATTTAATGCATTCTAGAATACCTGACATTGAGCTTGAAGAATTGAATAATTATATTGTAAAAAATTGGCCTAATAATTCATTAATTCCCATTAAAATACCTAATGATGATTTTAAAAACGCACCAGTTTTGTCATATTACAGTGAGGAAATGTATTATCGTCTTTTTGCACATAAATACCTTCCTCAAGAAATGGAAAGAATTCTTTACTTAGATCCTGATATATTGGTAATAAATAAGATAAATGAATTATATAATGTTGATTTTGAAAATAACCTTTTTGCTGCTTGCTATCATAATAAAATTTTCATAAAGGGAATCAATAGAATAAGGCTACTAAATTATCAAATAGAAGAATATTACAACTCTGGTGTTTTAATGATGAATCTCAATTTGCAAAGAAAAAGAATAAACGAAGATGAAATATATAATTTTATAGAAAAGAATAAAGCTGTATTAGTATTGCCTGATCAAGATGTTTTAAATTCTTTATATTCTAAAAATATCAAAAATATGGATGAAACTCTATATAACTATGATACTAGATTTTACTCTTATTATAAGTTCTTAAGCAAAGGCAAGGTTGACATGGATTATATATTTGATAAAACTGTAATACTCCACTTTTGCGGTAAAAAGAAACCCTGGAAAAAGCCGTATAGTGGTGAATTCTATTCATTGTATAAGCATTACCAAAAACAAGTAGAAAAGCTAGAAAATAGAAATCAGAGGTGACTAGAATGAAGATAAATAGTGTCATTAAATTTTTTATATTGTTTATTTTCCCAATTTTAATGGCATTCGGTTGTGTAAATGATGATTTGGAAAATGAAGAAACCAATAAACCTATTGATGAAACTAAAGAAATCGTATATTCACAAGAAAAAGTAAATGTGTCTGAACTAACTTTATTAGACTCATTTATTTACGATTTTGATAAAGATGAAGTAGATGAAGAAATTTCTCTATATACATCTGCTCAAAAAGACAGTAATGGAGAAATAATGTGGGATGATGGTCAAATATTCAAGCTTATCGTCCATGATGAGAATAAAGATTATGTTATTTTTGACGAATATGTTCAATTAGGTAAAGTTGACTATTATGTATACATTGAAAATGAAATATTCACCATAACCGTTTTAAGCCCTAGAACAGCTAGCTTTACTGTAACAGATTATTTTTATGACGAAACCTCAAATGGTTTTATAAAAGAAAAAGTCATAGAAAAAATTTCAGATGTGAATATGCTAAAAAAATAGGGGATAAATATCCCCTATATTATAATTTTTTCGATATATTCTGATGTCATTGCTCTTAACATGCTTACATAATGAAGATTAAATGCTACTATATCCCCTACACTATAATTTATCTTTGAATCTGAGCCATCTATAATAGTATGATCAGAACTTCCTCCTAGTATTATTAAATCTTTGTCCAATGGATAAATACTGTCTAAATCTATATCTTGCTTGCCAACTGCACAAATAATTCTCTTTCTTATTCCTCTGTCAACAAAAGTAGGAACATTTCCAAAAGCATCTCTACCAATTTCTTCTGTTGGAACAGATGGTTTTTCTTTTATTTCGATTATTTCTGCTTCTAATTGAAATGCTGAGCTATCAGTCCCGTCAATATGTCTACCATATGCTGATTCTGTCCCAAATATTATTGATTCTCCCAATCTTAAATTGTTAATTTGATCAGGGATCTCACCTGTACCTAATAAATGTACTGTACTTGAATTGCCTCCTGATAACATTTCTAGCTTTATTTCAAATTTTTCTTCTATTTCATCTTTATAATCTACTAGTCTTTGCAGTATATGTTTTTTAGGTATAACTCCACCATAGCAAGTTAGGTTAACTCCTAATCCGTAAAGAGTGATATTATTTAATTTTAGTATTTCTTCAACGGCATCAAATAATTCATCTTTCTTAAAATAGCCTTCCCTCAAATCACCTAAATCTACCATAAGGATAATTTTGTGAACTTTTCCAAGACTTTCACTGACTTCGTTTAGTGCGTAAATAGTATCTAACTCAGAATTTAATGATATGTCTGAGTACTCTACTGTTTCTTTAACTTGAGATATCATAGGTAAACGAAGCATCATTTTAGGAATATTAAAATGTGCTATCTTTTTTAAATTTTCTATCCTAGAATCAGCTAGAAAATCAACTCCCCCATCAATATATGCTTTTACAATTTCTGGATAAGCACAAAACCCTTTGGTAACTCCAGCTATAGTTATTCCTTCTTTTTTTGCTAATGAAACCAAAGTTGATACATTTGACTCAATTTTCTTTGTATCAATAATAACTCTTGGATAAGACACATTTATTCCCCTTTCATATTTATGCCTAGACTTTCACAAAGTAATTTCAAAGCTGCCTCAGGATAGCGATATGACATAACTCCAAGAGATGCCATTATATAATAATTGTCAATTAAAATCTGGACATCTGGATTTGGCAATAATTCCATTCCACTATTATTATGTGGAATATTCTTTAATATTTCTAACCTACCTGGCAACCTCGTTAAAGCTCCTCCAGTTCCTATAATATATTTAACACTCGTTAAGTCTTTGCCTTCTGCGAAGGTCATCTTGCCAGAAGGTCCATATAAATATTTCAAAACACCTGCATGGCGTTTTACCGCAGTTACACAAGCATACTCTGTCAACAATTCAATAAGTTTAATTTCATCTTGATTTTCTGGTATTGGTTTAATATTATTAATCAAATTTTCTAATATTTCATAAGATACCCCTAATTTCTTAGCTAAAACTTCTTTGCCTATTCCTTCAATTATATTTTTAGCATTTATATATACACCTAAGTCGCCTTCAACTGTTCTCTTAGCTTTAGGTTCAGGGCTGATAAGCATTCGATTGATTTCTTCGCTTCCATCAGTTACAGAATGAACATCAGTAGTTGCCCCTCCAACATCGATAGCAACAAGATCTCCTATTTGTTCATATAGTAACTCACAGGCTTTCATAACTGCTCCAGGAGTTGGTACTATGTTTCCATTTACCATTTCTCTAATCTTTGTCATTCCCGGTGCATGGATTATATGTTTTTCAAAAACTTGTTGTATTATTTTTCTAGTTGGCTCTACATTTAATTGATCAATCTCTGGATAAACATTTTCTACTATATACAGTTCTGTTTTTGTGTCTTTAAATATTTCCTTTATTTCATCATGATTTTCTATATTTCCTGCATATATTACTGGTATATCTAAGTTTAAGCTTGCTATCAATTCACTGTTGTAAAGAGCTGTGTCCCTTTCTCCGTAATCAACGCCACCTGCTATCAATATTATATTGGGTTTTATTTCTTCAATCTTTTTTAAGTCGGATTTTCTCAATCTACCTGATGTAATATATTTTATATTCGCTCCTGCTCCTAAAGCAGCTTCTTTTGCAGCACGTACTGTCATGTCATAGACCAATCCATGTACAGTCATTTTTAGTCCGCCTGCTGCAGAACTTGTTGCGATGAGTTCATTGTATTTAAGTTCTGAAATACCATTATTTCGTTTAAAATCCTCAATGGCACCCTTTAAGCCAATGTTTACATCGCCTTCTAATACTGAGGTAGGAGCTTGCCCCTGTCCAAGAAAAACAGGGGCTACTTTTATATTGTCAAATGCATTCACTACAGTTGTGGTGCTTCCTATTTCAGCAACTAATAAATCAATTTTCATTTTCCATCTCACGTCTTTTCTTGACAAGGAATGTAGCAACATGAGAACCTTTTGTTCCTCTTCCAAATCCTGCATCCATTCCATTTTTTACTGCCATTTCATTGGACACTTGAGTTCCACCAGCAACAATTATCAACTTGTCTCTAACTCCTTTTTCAATAGCATAATCATTTAGCTTCTTCATGTTCTTGTAGTGAATATCATCATGGGAGATAATTGTCGAGACTAAAATTGCATCTGCATTTAATTCTATTGCTGCATCAACCAATTTTTCTACTGGAACAGAAGTCCCTAAAATGTGGCACTCAATGCCATATTTTTCTATTCCTCCATGTTTGATATCAATTATTTCTCTTAATCCAACTGAATGCTCATCCTCTCCAACTGTAGCTGCAACAACTTTCATTGGTTTTTTAGATATCTCAGCTCTTATTTCATCTTCACTCATTTCCTCTGGCTTTGGAGGAATGACTAATTTAGATATATCTATTGTAAAATCAACTCTTCCTTTTAACTCAATTCTAGTTCCTTCTGCTTGTTGCATTACTTCCCTATGAATAACTTCACAATCTTTTAAATTTAAATTTTTCCCAATTTCTAGTGCTGCAAATTCAGCAGTGCGGATATCAGTTGGCAAAAACATAGTTAGTAAAACTACTCCATCTCCAAGCCATTCCATTTCAGGCTTAATGAGATTAGTATTCAACAAGTCTTTAACTTCTTCTAACCTTACATTGACATTGTCTGTTTCATCAAGTTCATCAATAAATATGATTTTTTCAGGTTTTTCAAATGTAGAACCATCAATTAATAAGGAAGGATTATCAACATATTCTTGCCCATATTGTTCTAGATTGTTATATCCAAAGTGAGCAGTTACAGGTGCCATGTATTCCTTATCTCTTTCAAATACTGTTCCTACACCAACCCCTCCATCTATTTTTCTGACAATCCCATCACCATTTCTTTCAGGATAATATCCAGAGTCTACAAAGAAACCTTCCTCAACAGCTTTAAAGTATCCACCTATTTCTAATATTTCTTCCATAAATAAAACGGCTCTTTCTTTAAGTTCTCTAACTTTTGTAGATAGATATTCGCCTTCTCTATCTACCTTTATCATTTTCATCAATCCATCCATTCCGTTGAAAGCTTGCTTAGCTGTGTCAACAGCCTCAATATTAAAGATATGCCAAGGTACATTTCTACCTTCATCTGGTGTTATTGTGGATTGAATATCTGCTGAAGTAAGTTCTGAAATCAATAAATTTAGCACATGTGTTACAGTAGCTTCTCTAGTAGATGATTCCATATACTTTGTGTTCATTTGAGCTCTCATTCTGTATTCTTTAAATAGCTCTCTCAAAGCTATTGCATAAGGCAAATCCAATCTCATACAAGGCGCTGGTGGTGCAGTTGGAGGAACAGTTGACAAGCATATATTTGACTTTTTCATGCCTATTTTTACAGAATACATTGAGTTTAAAGCATGCTGCACCATTAATTCAGGCATTACTTTCCAAGCTTCTCTTGCCGTTGCATTTGCATTATGAGCACCATCAATTTGTGCTATATCAGCCCAAGTCATAACTTTTTTTGCTTCTGCTGCATCAACAAATGATCTCACCATGTTTATATTTCTATATAATACATTGTATTGAGGATCTTGATGAGCTCCATTAACTCCTTCTTCTGCAAACATAACAGCAATTTCTGGTCCTGCTACTCCTGATACATATGAGTGATAATTAATTGGTCTTCCAACTTCCTCTTCAATTAAATCTAAAGCTTTTCTCTGGGCTCTTACCTGTTTTCTACTAATTGGTATACCGCCGACACCTTGTGGTGTGCCTTCAATCAAGCTTTCAAAGTGAGATTGTCCAGCAGTACGGATTACCATTATATGATCTGCACCATGCCATGCAGCCATTCTCATTCTTCTTATATCATCTTCAAAACGACCTGATGCTATTTCTGTAGTTATGACTGGAGCAGGTTGTGGATCGATATTATCAAAATACTTTGCTGCTGGAAGAGGTTGACTTTGTACTAAGTTTTCTGATGTTTCATAATAGTCAAATTTACCTATTTTCCTAACTTCTCCAACTCCTTCTCTCCAATGCCAGCCTCTTCTTTTAGGTCTATAATTCTCTAAATCCTTTAAAATCTCTTTTATGTTTAATTTTTCATTTGGTTTAAGTTCCATTAATTTGCACCTCCATTAAATAGAGGTTTTACCTCATCCCATGAATTTGAATCTATTAATTTTAATCCCGCTTCTCTTATTCCTAAGCCTTTATGTTTTGAATATTTATATACAATATTTCCCACACCTTTTCCAATAAGGCCTCTATCTATCGCATTTTCAACAATACTTTTTGCTTCTATGCTTGAAAATCCCATTCTTAACAATACACTTCTTTCTATCGAAGGTGTTGTGTGATTATATGCTAAATCAACTAATGGATCAACTATTTTTTCTGCTAATTCCCAAAAATAGGCTTCTAGTTCTGATTCTGACATATTCGCTAAATGTTTTCTTCTCTCTTCAAAGTCATCTTCTCTTCTCATTTTTCCACTACCTTTCTACGTTAACATTTAGTTCTCTTAGTACATTAATAACATATTCTATGCTTGATTTAGTATCTTGGGCTAAAAATTCTATATCACTTTTAGTTACATTTTCAACTTTATAATTGGCAATACAATTTTTAATATAAGATTTCTTGATCTTGTCTAAATCTACTTCTGTAATCTGCATATAGCTAGGATCTTTAGGCAATACTATGTTTTTACCAGGAATTTCTTCTTTTGGATCCCCAATTATTAGTTCAATGCCATTTTCTTTAGCAAATGTCAATTGAGGCAAAATGTGTTTTCCCGCGCCTGTGTATTCGGTCTCTTGAACTACTATTATCTTATCTTCGTCAAGCTCTTGAGCTAAACTGAATGCAGCAGCCAACGCAGTATTCCCAGCCGGACCCCTTTCAAGACCTTCAATTTGTGCTAATAATTCAGTCATATAGAAAACAGAACCTTGATTTACAGTTACATATCTATCCATATATCTTAGTGGTCTTGCTGCAGATCTAGGTACATCAGATCGATCTGGCCAAGTTGCAAATGGTATGCCAAAACCTGTATGCCCTGTGGTAAATGATTTTTTATTAAATTGAGTGTCACTTGCCATATGGAGACCCTCTAAATTAACACTAGCACCTACAATTTTTGTATCATAAGCACCTGCTTTGATTAAACCTCTAGCTGTACCTGTTACATTTCCGCCACCTGCATTTGTTATTACTACAACATCAGGATCTTTTCCCTCTCTTTGTCTAAAATCCATAGATATTTCATAACCTAACGTTTCTACACCAGCTATTCCAAATGGCGTATATAAAGATGCATTGAAATATCCAGTTTCTTCTAACAAAGCTAAAAATGAGTAAAAGAGTTCTGGGCCAACTGACAACTGAACAACCTCTGCACCATATGCCTCACAAGCTCTAGCCTTTTCAATTATTTCAGGTTGTCCAACTCCTTTTGAATCATAACATTCCTGTACTATAATACATTTTAGTCCTCTCATAGCAGCTTGTGATGCAACAGCTGCTCCATAATTACCTGATGTTGCAGCAATTACCCCTTTATATCCAAGCTTTTGTGCATGATATACAGATGTAGCAGCACGCCTTGCTTTAAAAGAACCAGAAGGATTGCAAGCCTCATCTTTAATGAAAATTCTTGCTCCTTTTCCAGGCTCGGAAAATTTTCTAGCTAATTTAGTAATATTTTTTAATTCATATAAAGGTGTAGACCCTACTGAAGTTTGCTTTTGAATTTCTTCTATTTCTTGAAGAGAATAACCAGTTTCTTTCATCATTCTCTCATAATCAAAAGCAATTGAACCCGATTCAAAAATACTATAATCAATTCCTACTGATTTTTTCATTATCTCACTTTTTCTAGACATCACTTCTTCATAGCTATTACTCATTTTCTTCACCTTCTTCCAGCAATTCTCTAGCTTGTCTTCCGATATATAATATTTCTGGCACACATTTTCCAAAGTCATGTCCCCAATAAGGATTTACTTCTTTAAGTGTTCCTGTTACTTTCCTCCCTATATATGTTTCAATCTCTACTTCTTCTCCAATATTTGCTTCTTCATTTAGTAAAAATCCCTTATCCCACATTTCAAGGGGAACATTTCTAGTATCTTCAGGCAAATTTGAGGACCTTTGTTCTGGTGTTAGAATTATTTTATGAATTCTGACCCAATCTCCTTTTTTTGCATCCATTTGTATCTTCCTTTCACATATCATTCTTAGTCTTCTTTTATCATTTCTCTCATATCTCCCATGATTGCTCTTGGAACTGGCAAATCTATCATTGTTTTTAAACCAGGAGTAGCATTAATGACATGTGGAATCATATTCACGCACATTGCTATTGTACCAATACCACCAGGAATCTCTGGAACTATAGACATATTAATATCTGGAGTACCTTTTATAGTAATATAATCACCAGTTTGAACTCCTCCTAATTGAGGTTCTATTTGCTGAGGATGTAGCATCTCAATTTTTAATTCTCCATCAACATATCCATAACCCTTCATCTCACAACCAGCAACATCTCCAGGCTGAACTTCTGCATATGGAGATTTTCTATATACATCACTTACTATTGGAGCTCTGTATTGTTCAATTTCCTTAGATAATTTCCATCCTAATGCATCAGCTATCATATTAATGGATTCAGGAAAACCAACATGTCCTACTAATGTATTTTCCTCAAGTCTTCTGTTAAATTCTTCTAAACTTATTCCAACTCCTTGCTCTTTCATTACTGAAGGCCCGAATGGAGATAACGAATTAATTCTTTCTGCTTTTATGCTCTCTACATCCATACAAGCTCCTGTTAAAGTAATTACTAATAAATCCATAATTAATCCAGGATTTATTCCTGTGCCTAAAACTGATACCCCATTTTCTTTAGCGATTCTATCAATTTCTTTAGCCAATTCAGGTTCTTGTGCATATGGATATGCCATTTCTTCTGCTGTGGAAACAACATTTATCTTTTTTTCTAATATAAATTTGATTTTATCAAATGTCTTTCTTGTAAATGAATCAGTAGCAACTATAACAACATCTGCAGCTTTTTCAGTAATAACATCTTGATATTCTCCGATTATTACGTCTTTTCTGTCTCCTCTCTCTACATCTAAATAATCATACATGCTTTTCCCAACTTTTTCTCCTCTTCCTACTACCCCTACAATTTCTACTCCTTTTTTATTAAGTATCATTTCTGCCATACCTTTTCCCATTGAACCTAAACCCCAAATTATTACTTTAACGTTTTCCTTTCTCATAAGACACCTCCGAAAATTTTTATACAATATATATTTATGCAAATTTCATGCCATTAATTTAAACAAAATATTTAGATTATTAAGCCTTAAATAAAGGTTTAATATAAAAATAGAAAAAAATAATGCAAAATATTTTGCGTTTAGTGCAAATTATTTTGCATTATTTTATATTTTTTTATTTTTGCTTGTAACGTTTGTCGCTTTATACCCAGATAATTAGCAGTATTTGTTATATTAAAATTATTTCTTTTTAATGCTTCATTAATTATTCTTTGTTCTATGGAATCCATAAAATCGGGTAAAGCTTGATTGTCTAAATTGTTAAAAACGATATTATCTGTAGTATTATTTATAAAATTTGAGGTAACAAAATCTTCTCTATTTAATGCTTTGTCTTCAATTGAAACCATATTAATGGCTCCTTCAATAAAGTTCTCAAGTTCTCTAACGTTCCCGGGCCAATGATATTTTTTAAAATCACTTAATACATCATTAGAAACTCTGTTAATATTTTTGTTTAATATTCTGTTGTATTTAGTTATAAAATAGTATGTTAATAATTCAATGTCATCTAGTCTTTCTCTTAAAGGAGGAATGTTTATGTTAATTACATTTAGTCTATAATACAGATCTTTTCTTAATGTTCCCTTATTTATGCTCTCTAAAGGATTTTCATTTGTGGTAGCAATTATCCTAACATCTATAGGAATATCTTTTATTCCTCCCACTCTCCTTATGTAACCTTCTTGAAGCACCCTTAGAAGCTTTGCCTGAAGTGTTAGGCTCATAGAATTTATCTCATCTAGTAATAAAGTTCCACCATTAGCTTGTTCAAATATACCTTCTCGTTCTATAGCCCCAGTAAATCCACCTTTTTCTGTGCCAAACAATATTCCTTCTAGTAAAGAATCTGGAATTGCTGCACAATTTTGAGCAATAAATGTTTTGTCTTTTCTAATCCCATTGTAATGAATGCTTTGTGCAAACATTTCTTTTCCAGTTCCTGTTTCGCCATATATCAAAACACTAGAAGGTGATTGGCAAGCTTTTTCTGCGATCTTTTTTGCTGAAATTAATTTTTCATTTTGACCGATTATGTTATTTAAGCTATATTTTCTTATCAATGGTTTGATATTGCTGTTATCTCTTTTTAATACACTCTGTAGTTCTAATAATTGGTCTGAGAGAATTTTTGTATTTGTTAGATCTTGAGCTAATTCAACAGCTCCAATTATTTTTCTATTGTTTATTAAAGGCAATGTAGTACTAATTGTAGTTATAGAATGTCCTTTAAAATTTAAATAGGTTTGAGTGCTGTTTAAAATAGGTTCGCCTAGCTTTAATACTCTAATCAACGTCGAGGTTTCTTCATTTAAACTAGGAAAAATCTCAAATAAGTCCTTGCCAATTACTTGTTCAATCTCTAAACCTTCAAGATGAGCCATAGTTGAATTATAAACTATAGTTTTTCTGTTATTATCAATAGCATGAATTCCTATATTCCCATACTGCAAAATATTTTGCAGTAAAATAGAATCCATTATATTAGTCATGGTACCACCCAATCTATTCATTATCATCTAACAACTTTTTTAGCTCATCCAAAAATGAATTCACATCTTTAAATTGTCTATAAACTGATGCAAACCTCACATAAGAAACTTCATCGACATCTTTCAACTCTTTCATTACCATTTCCCCAATGTCTGTTGATTTTATCTCTTTCTCAAGAGAATTAAATATTGTTTTCTCAATCTCATCAACTATTTTTTCAATTACATTCATTGGTACAGGTCTCTTTTCACAGGCTTTAATTATCCCATTCATAAGCTTATTTCTGTCATATGCTTGTCTATTTCCATCTCTTTTTACTACCATGACAGGAACTTCTTCAATCTTCTCATAGGTAGTAAATCTTTTGCCACATCTTATGCATTCTCTTCTCCTTCGTATAGATTGCCCCTCGTCTGTTGGTCGAGTATCTACGACTTTAGATTCAGGAAAATCACAATATGGACATTTCATAAGTCCCTCCATCAAAGAAATCAAAATATAAATAAATTTTATCTATTTGTTTCTATCCCTACGTCTTAAAAAGATTGGAACGTCTAAATCTTCTAGATTTATTGTTTCGACTCTTTCGCCATTATCTTGAGCCTTATTTGAATTGAATAGATTGCCGCCTTTAGAGATAGTAGATTTGTTTATTATACGTTCATTTTGAAAACCTGTAGCTATAACTGTTATTTTTATTTCGTCGTTCATACTTTCATCAATTCCAGCTCCAAATATTATATTGGCATCTGGATCTACTGATTGTCTTATTATATCAGCTGCTTCGTTTACTTCAAATATGCCTAAATCTCTACTGCCTGTTATATTTAACAATACAGATTTTGCACCCTCTATTGAAGTTTCCAATAAAGGACTAGTTATTGCTTGCTTAGCAGCTTCTTGTGCCCTATTATCTCCTTTTGCAATGCCTATACCCATATGAGCAATCCCTTTGTCATACATTATTGTCTTTACGTCTGCAAAATCAAGATTTATTAGATTTGGTACAGAAATCAAATCAGAAATCCCTTGAATCCCTTGTTTAAGAACCTCATCAGCCATCATAAACGCATCAGCCATAGATGTTTTTTTATCTGAGATTTGAAGAAGTCTATCGTTTGGGATAGTAACTAATGTGTCCACTATATTTTTTAATTCTTCTATCCCTTTTTCAGCTTGAGTCAACCTTTTCTTGCCTTCAAATGTAAATGGTTTAGTCACAACCCCAACAGTCAAGATCCCTAACTCCTTAGCTATTTGCGCAACTATTGGTGCAGCACCGGTCCCAGTACCTCCACCCATTCCCGCAGTAATAAACACCATATCTGCGCCTTTTAAAGATTCAAGAATATCATTTCTATTTTCCTCTGCAGCCTTTGCTCCTATTTCAGGATTAGCACCAGCGCCCAATCCTTTAGTTATTTTTTCTCCTAATTGAATTTTTATTTCTGCTCTTGAGGAATATAGGGCTTGTTTATCCGTATTTAAAGCAATAAACTCTATACCTCTAACTCCTGATTCAATCATTCGATTGACTGCATTATTACCGCCTCCACCTACACCTAAAACCTTAATTTTCGCAAATTGTTCTACATCAACATCAAAATCGAACATACCTTTTCCCCCATTCATATAGTCGTTCTAATTTTTTACTTTAATATCTTTTCTCTTTGAAGTTAGAATTCTTCTTATTTTAGCAAAATTATCAAATAATCTATTTCCAAATGTAAAAATTGCTGCGTAATATAATGGTACACCGAGTCTGTCACCAATATATGCTAGAAGTGCTGCCAATATTGCATTCCCGATAAATCCAGATATAAAAATAGTAGCATCAAATTTACCCTCTAAATTTGACCTTATCCCTCCAAATATAGAATCCATACATGCCAAAATTGCAACTGATACATATAAAGTATAAGCTGAGTTATAAGTGAATGGTAGTAAAAATCCTATTAGTACTCCTATAAGAACTCCAATCAAAGCATATACCATTTACACACTCTCCTTATTGAACTGTCTTTGCATATACAAAAGTAAAATCTCCACTATAAGCTGGTATGATGAGTTTATCTTTCATATATGGTTGTATTCCAATACCATAAACTCTTGTAAGCATATCAGAATAAGTCCCTGGAGCACTAATTGCAGCCATTAAAAGTTTTGGATCCCCTATCGCAGATATTATAAATGGCGTTCCTAAGCTCCTACCATTTACTCTTATAACTGGCCCTGCACATTTAATATCCGAAAAAGCTAAGACCCTCTCACCATTAATACTGATTGCTTCTGCTCCAGCTACTCTCAAATCATTTAAAATGTTTTGCATGTCTACATCATGTATTATACCATCATTAAAATCAAAGGACAATTCGTCTGAATTAATATTATCAAACATCACTATTTCTATCCCAGGCCCTTCAACTGACTTATAACCTGCTAACATCATGTTTTTTTCTTTTTCATCTTCTAGTACGTCTATTATATTGCTATCTCCATAATTCGCATTTTCAATTAATCCTAAATACCTTTCCTTTTCTTCTATATTAGATTTTAAGTCATCTATATCATTTCTTAATGCTTTGACTTCAAGCTCAAGTCTTTTTATAGACTCAATAGTTACTGGAGTAACCATTTGAATATTCATTTTTATCTGAGAAGCCAACAAAATTCCTACTAAAATGCTAAAAACTGCTATTACAATTTTCGGGTTAAAATCTTTCATATTATCTCCCCATTGATTATTGATCTTCTACTGGCTTTGCATAGATAAATTCTTTAGATTTTCTATATCTATCTATCCTTATATCTTGACTTTGAGTTAAATTGACAACATAATCATAATTTCTTAGTTGCCATACAATCCCCCATTTTATATTTAGTGCTGATTCTAAAGTATCAGGATTGCCTATTGCTTTTATAACAATAGGAGCTCCAGTTGATACACCATTTATTTCAATATGATTTCCTGCTCTTACTATCTCAGTAAAAGAAGTATACCTTTGATCATTTATACTTATTGCTTCAGCATCAGCTGCATTTAATATGCTTATCACCTGTAATAATAAATCCAGCTCATCAACTATTCCATAATTATCTGACATTTGTGGATCAACAGGAGGATCATTTATTTCTAATATGATTCCAGGTCCATGAACATCAGTATAACCAGCTAACATTCTATATCTCATGGCATCTTTATATAAATTTTCAGCATATGCATCATTAGAAATTCCTTCTTTTTCATATTGATCGATTTTCTTTTCTAACTCTTCTAATTGTTTGCTCAACAATTCTTTTTCACTTTTTAGTTTTGATACTTCGTTAGCTAGCTCCTGTGCTCTTTGAGTAGGTAATACCCCATTGCCTACAGTGCTATTTATGGTTTTAAATTGGATTGATAAAATCAATCCTAATACTAAAGAAACGCCAATAATTGCTAATTTTTCTATTTTTTTATTCATTTCAATTGCTCCTTAATAATCGTCTCTTACTAGGATTGGATATTCCCCTTTGTTCATTATTATCATTTTGGTGGGAATATTTTTCTTCTCAATATCTTTTATTATTTCACCAAGTTCTAGAAGTTTATATTTCATATTATAGATTGATCCAAATTCTACAGGAATATCTTTATCTAGAATAATTTTTATATTTTGATTGTCTTCTAAATCGAAATATTTAATTCTATTTACAACTTCTATTGTTTTTTCATCATTAAATATATCCAAAAAATTTCTGTAATCTAATTCTAGCTCTTGACCTTCATTGATTTCACCTATTGGAAAATTACTAATCAAAGTAATACCTCCTAATGGTTCATTTCTTTTTTCTAGTAATATTCCCCGAGAATCAAAAACATAATAAATATCATTAGTTAATATTTCCACATAAGGTATACGTTCTTGTATATTTATTTCTAATATGTTAGGAAGTTTTTTCTTTAACTTTACATCTTCAATATATCCTATAGTTTTTATATTGTTGCTTATGCTAAATCTATTCACTTTAAATAAGCTATCTCCAATATTAATTTCTGCCTTATCAATAATCTTTGTTTCATTTAAATGACTATTGCCATTAATTGTTATTTCTTTAATATTAAAATAATCAATTCTTATAAGTATGTTATATGCAATTAACAAAGAAGAAACAATTAAAAATACCCTTCTTATTATCCTTTTCTTTCTTCTCTTCTTTTCCACTCTAGTGAATTTGTTCATAAGATCCCTACTATCTTAAATATTGGATTAATTCCTCAACTATATTGTCTGTGGCATTAATATCCATAAGTTTGCTTGCATTAATTCCCATATCTGAAAGTTTATCTTTGTCTTTAATTAATCCAAATATTGTTTTAATAAGTTCTTCTCCACTTAAATCCTGTTCCTTAATTACTATACTTGCTTTAGCATCTTCAAATACTTTTGCATTATATTCTTGATGATTCTCTGCGGTATAAGCTTTTGGAATTAAAACACTAGCTTTCCCAAGAGCACTTATCTCAGCTAATGTTATAGCCCCTGCACTTGTAATAATCAATGTTGCAATGCTCATTGCTTTAGGCAATTCATAAAGATAAGGATATATTTTTATATTATTATTTATCTTTATATTTAAATTTTCTAGTTTATTAAGAAAGCTGTCATAATGTTTTTTTCCTGTAATATGAATTAGCTGAATTTCATCATCTTTTGAAATTTCATCAATACAGAATATCATTGCATCATTTAAACTAGCTTGTCCTCCACTACCTCCAAAAGAAACAATCACAGGTTTGTTTTCGTCAAATCCAAAGTAAGCATAAGCTTCTCTTTTATCAATCGTCATTAACTCTTCTCTAATTGGATTGCCTGTGAGTATAGTTCTTTCAGGGTGTTTGAAGTATCTCTTAGACTCATTAAATGTAATAAATATCTTATCAGCATATCTGGATAGTATTTTATTTGTAATACCCGGATATGCATTTTGTTCATGAATACAAATAGGTATATTATAAATCTTACCCATATATGCAATTGGAAAACATACATATCCACCAGTGGCGATTATGAGATTAGGTTTCAATTCCTTTATAATCTTTCTAGAATCTATTAGTCCGAGTATCAATTCTTTTAATGATTTGATGGACTGTATGCTTAAATTTCTTGGCATTCCCTTTACTCTTACTTCTCTGTAATTAAATCCCTCTCTAGTTGCTAACTCCTTCTCCATTCCATCTGGAGTTCCCACATAGTATATATTTATATTATCGTTAAATCTTTTTTTAAGTTTCTTTGCTATTGAAATAGCTGGATATATATGACCTCCAGTTCCGCCTCCGCTAACTATTATGTTCATTTTTAATGCTCCTATCTTTTATTGTATATCTTGATATATTAAGTAGTATTCCAATACTTGCTAAATAAAATATCAAAGATGTTCCACCAGAACTAATAAATGGTAAGTTTATTCCAGTAGCTGGTATAGATGATGTAACTACAGCAATATTCATTAATGATTGAATAGCTACTAAAAAACCAATCCCACTGGCAACAAAAAATGCAAATCTATCTTGTGAGTTAATGGCTACTTTGAATGCTCTAATTATGATTATAAAAAAAAGAGCAATTACAAATGTTGTCCCAACAAAACCTAACTCTTCTCCTATAATGGAAAAAATAAAATCATTATATGCTTCCGGTATGTAAAAAAATTTTTGTTTGCTCTTTCCAAGTCCTACTCCAAATAACCCGCCAGAGCCTAATGCATAGAGAGACTGAACTATTTGATACCCATCTCCTAATTTATCAGCAAATGGATCTCTAAATGCTTTAACTCTCTCTAACCTATACTCATTGCCCTCAGAAAAAATAGCAAATCTTAAGAATGCAACAGATGCTAAACCAGATATAAATATTACATAATATGGCATTCCAGCAATAAAATACATGCTTATCATTGTCCCTGCTACTGTTGCAGAAGTACTTAAATCTTTTTGTAAATATACTAATCCAGTGGATAATCCAATTATTAAAAAAGCAGGGATTAACCCATTTCTAAATGTAGATACCTTTTCTTTCTTGTTTTCTAAAAATGATGCAAAAAATATTATGCTTCCAAGTTTTATGACATCTGAAGGCATAAAAGTTGTAAAGCCTAAATTAATCCATCTTCTAGCCCCTTTTAATTCAATGCCTAAAGGAGTAAAAATCAATAATCCAGATAATATTGTTATTAAATAAATAATTCCAGCATTTTTCTTCAAAATACGATAATCTATATTCATTAATAATATCATTACACTAAGTCCAACTATAGCCCAAATAAACTGTCTTTTGAATAAATGTAGTGGGTCTCCAAAATCAGCCAAAGCTTTAGGAGAACTTGCACTATATACCATAACTACTCCGATAAAAACTAACATTATGGTTGAAAATAATATATAAAAGTCAGGTTCATGTTTTTGAATTTTATTTTTCATTAAACTCACTCCATAATGTCATTTACAATTTTTTTGAAATGCTCTCCTCTTTCTTCAAAGTTCTTATACATATCCCAACTAGCACTTGCTGGAGAAAGGAGAACTTGGTCATTAGGTGAACTTAAACTAGATGCTATCTCAACAGCTTCTTTCATGTCTTCCGCAATATATATATTATAAAAATTATTCATCAATGCAGTTTCTCTGATTTTATCCTTGTTCTGACCTAATACTACCAATGCTTTACATTTGTCTTTTAGAGCTTCTATAAGCTTTGAATAATCGGAATTCTTGTCATACCCTCCAGCTATTAAAATAATAGGTCCTCTTAAAGCTTCCACCGCTTTTATACTTGAATCTACATTAGTCCCTTTAGAATCATTATAATACTCAACATCATTTTTTGTTGTTACATATTCAATTCTATGCTCTACCCCTCTAAAAGTAGTAAGTATTGATTCAATTGATTTGTTAGATATCCCTAAATACTTGCAAATAGCCAAGACACCACATATATTTTCTAGGTTGTGTTTGCCTGGTAGTTTGATTTTATTGATATCTATTATCTTTTCTTCTTGTGAGCCAAATTTGTATACAATACTATCATCTCTTAAAAAAACGCCTTCATCTAGAATACTGTTCAGACTAAAATACAATAATCTAGGTTTATTATTTAATTTAATTTTCTTTAGAATTTCATTATCATAATTTAGAATAAGTAAATCATCTTCATTTTGATTAGCAAATATTTTAGCCTTTGAAGCTATATAGCTATCCATAGAGCCGTGCCAATTTAAATGATCTTCACTTATATTGAGGATTAATGCTATCTTAGGTTTGAAATCATTGGTATATTCTAGTTGAAAACTACTTAATTCAATAACAAAATGCTCATCTTCTTCTGCATTTGTAAGTTTATCAATTATTGGAAAACCAATATTTCCTAAGGCACTAGCTTTAAAACCTTCTTGTTTTAAGATTTCTGTTAATAATACAGTTGATGTAGTTTTCCCATTTGTACCTGTAATTCCATAAATATTTGAGCTCTTTCTATAGTGATATGCTAATTCGATATCTGATATTATTGGAATCATAAATGATTTAGCTCTTACTATGACTTCATGATATGGTGGAAAACCAGGACTTGTTATAATTAAATCCATATTAGATATTAATTTGCTTTTTGAATCCAATACCATGACATCATCTATTTTAGATTCCTGTAATTTTTTAAGTATTTCTTTATAAGGCAAATCATCATATACATAGATATGCTTTGTCTTTGTTTTTAAGAAATTAATTACAGAAATTCCAGTTAATCCTAAACCCAATACTAAAACATTCTTGTTTTCTACTATCATTTTATACACTTCCTATATGCTTAATATCCCAATAAGCCCAAATATAATACTTGAAAACCAGAAAACATGAACAACATCTACCTCTCTCCAACCTAATTGTTCAAAATGATGATGAAGAGGTGCCATTTTAAAAACTCTCTTGCCTGTTAATTTATAACTAGAAACCTGAATAATTACAGATAATGCTTCTAAGAAAAATATAGCTCCAACTATAGGAATTAACAACAATCTGTTTGATAATAAAGCAATTGATATAACAGCTCCTCCTAAAGCTAATGAGCCAGTATCTCCCATAAATATTTTAGCTGGATGACGATTGAAAACTAAAAATCCAATCAAACTTCCAACTAGTGATAAACAAATAATAACATAATTATTTAAGCCAATAGAATAACATATATATGAAAATACTATAAAAAATACTGAAGATATTCCACTTGCTAACCCGTCTAATCCATCTGTTAAGTTTACTGCGTTTACCGTTCCCAAGATAGCTATTAATAAAAATGGAATAGTTAAGATTCCTAAATCTAAAAATCTTGCCTCTGTGAAAGGAATCCAAAACTGTGTTGGATTTTGATTACTTCTCATATAATATATTATCAAAATAATAGAAAATATAAGTTGGCCAATTATTTTTTGAACTGCAGTTAATCCAAGATTTCTTTTCAATTTAACTTTTAAATAATCATCTAAAAACCCAACTAATCCAAATCCTAATGCAATTAATATAACCATAGCATCATCAATTGATTTATATCCAAATAAAATATATGAGATTAGAAATCCAATTAAAAATATTAATCCGCCCATAGTAGGCGTCCCTGATTTAGCCAAATGTGATACTGGCCCATCTTCCCGAATGCTTTGTTTAGCTTTCATTTGAGATAAAATTTTTATTATCTTGGGGCCAATTAGAATACTCGATGTAAATCCTAATATAATGCTTAAAAAAATCCGTATCTGAAAATTCATATAGCTTCTCCTTGTGTAATAGTTATAATAGTTTACTTGTATATTATATAAAAAAAGTTATGTTATTACTAGTATCTTTTATTAATTATATTTTTATGGTTTGCTTTCTTCAAAATACAAATCAACTATTGTATTTGTGTCTATTTCTTGACCTGCAAGAGGAAATTGCTGAGAAACTATACTTTCTTGCGAAATATTTTTATATTCTAGTACATATTTTATGTTTAATTCATTAAGTAATTTGCTAGCCTCTAGTAATGTCAATCCTACTAGATCAGGCATTATTAATTCTTCAGTGTTTTCTTCTATTTCTTCCTCAGACATTTCTTTGGGTACACCTAAATATTCTAAAGTCTTTTCTATAATATCTTTAGCATAGGGACCTGCAACTGTTCCCCCATAATAAGTTACAGATGGTTCATCAACTATAAACAAAACTGCAATTCTTGGATTTTCAACTGGAGCTACTCCGCCAAACGATGATATATACTTATCTTGAACATATTTCCCATCTATTATCTTTTCTGCAGTTCCAGTCTTGCCACCTACTCTATAACCAGGTATATATGATTTTGTTCCAGTTCCTTCTGAAACAGTCTTTTCTAGCATTTCGAGCATAATTTTACTAGTGCTTTGAGATATTACTTGCCTCTTAATTTCTGGTAAATTGTTTTTTACAATATTTCCATCTTCGTCTATTATTGTTTTAACAACATGTGGTGTCATTAAATACCCACCATTAGCAACTGCAGATAAAGCATTTATCATTTGAATTGGAGTTACAGCAACACTATGTCCATATGATATAGTAGCAAGATTAACATCACTAATATCTTTTGGTTGCATTGGAATTATTCCTCTTTGTTCTCCTATTAAGTCTATTTCCGTTAATTCTCCAAACCCAAATGCCTTTATATACTTTAACATAGTTTCCTTCCCGACCATGTTTGCCATATTGATAAATGCTATGTTGCATGAATTAGCAAATGCTTCATAAAGATCCTGATCTCCATGAGGGTCATACCATTTAGCACATCTTAATGTCACATTTGGTATTTCTCTGTAGAATCCATTGCAATGAAAATGTGTATTTTGATTTACTAAACCTTCTTCTATAGCTGCAGCTGCTGTTATAATTTTAAAAGTGGAACCAGGTTCATATAAATCATTGACTGAGTAATTTCTCCATAATTTAAACCACTCATTTTGCAATTGCTCTGAATCCAAATTAGCCCAATCCATTTTAGTTTGTTCATCAATTGGAGTTCTTGGAGAATTTATATTATAGTCAGGTTTGTTTGCCATTGCTAAAATTTCACCAGTCATTGGATCCATTACTATAACATTTACACTTTTTGCGTCATTGTTAACTAATGCCTCATATGCTGCTTCTTCAGCAAATCGTTGTATATTTTCGTCTATTGTCAAAATTAAATTGTTTCCATTTTGGGCGTCATAAATTATTTCTCCATCAAATGGTAGTTGTCTATTTACAGCATCTGTTGATTTTATCCATAAACCAGGGGTGCCTTTCAAATAAGAGTTATAGCTCTTTTCTACTCCGTACTGACCGTTGTTGTCAATATCTGTAAATCCTAATACATAGGAAGCTAAATTATTTAAAGGATAATATCTTTTTGTACCCTCTGTTATTGTAATTCCCTTTATGCCTAAGCTTTTTATAGCTTCTGCTTGTTCCAACGAAATCGATTGTTTTAATTTCCTCATATTTGTACCAGTTGTAATGAGCTTTAGAATTTCCTCTTCACTAATTTCTAAATGAGGAGAAAGTTGTTCTGCTACTTCTTGAGGATTTTCAATTTCTGCAATATATGCCCAAACTGTATAGGATGGAGCATTTATTGCTAACTTTTTACCATTTCTATCATATATTATTCCTCTTAATGGCTCTATTTCAAGTGATTTTGTCCATTGTCTCATTGCTTGTTTTTTTAAATCATTTGCCTCTACTAACTGTATCTTTGCTAATTTGTAAAATAAAAAAAACACGACTAAAGATACTATTATAATAGCAAACTTTAATCGTCTAATATTTAGTCTGGTTGGATTTTTCATCTTTAGTCACCTCAAATATGTGCTAGAAAAAAACCTATAACAACTTTTATTCTATCTTTAAAGCCATAATGATTTATTTCATTTGAATCATCTACAGCTATGTATACTATCTGATCTTTATCAGGATAACTCATGCCCAATAATTCTTCTGCTTGTTTCCCAATCTCTTGATTATTCTTTAAGCCTTCCAATCTTACATAGAGATCTTCTTTTTGCTGGGTCAGATTGTTTTTTTGTTTCTGAAGCTGATTTATCTCATATCTCATTATTTGAATATCTGAATATCCTTTAAGCAAAAATATAGAAGATAAAAGAAAGCAAATAGAGACTAAAATATAGCTTGTTTTATTGACAACAGATCTCTTCTGTACTTTTTTTTCTATTTTTTTCTCCGCAGGCTCTTCAATGCGTTCATAATTAATTTTTTCAGCAATCATTTAAGCCCCTCCTCTTATTTGCTTATATTTATATCCTCTCAACTATTCTTAACTTAGCTGAATGAGATCTAGGATTTACTTTCATTTCTTCATCTGAAGGCAAAATAGGTTTCTTAGTTATAATTTCTACTTTCTTTTCATGATTACATATACATACTGGAAATTCTTTAGGGCATATACACCCTGTACTTAATTCTTTGAATTTATCTTTTACTACCCTATCTTCAAGTGAATGGAATGTTATAATTACTAATCTCCCACCAACATTTAATAAATCCACCATATCATCAATTGAATTTTCTAAAACTCCTAACTCATTGTTTACTTCAATTCTAATGGCTTGAAATATTCTCTTAGCTGGGTGATGACCTGATTGCCTTACTTTTTTAGGTATAGCTTTTTTTATTATATCTACAAGTTCAAAAGTAGTATCTATTGATTTAGTTTTTCTTTCCTGTATTATAAACTCTGCTATTCGCTTACTCCATCGTTCTTCCCCATATTTATAAAAAATATCTGTTAACTCTTCTAAACTATATTCATTTACAACATTCCAAGCAGAAAATTCTTTTGAAACATCCATTCTCATATCTAATGGAGCATCTAAATTATATGAAAATCCCCTTATAGCTGTATCTAATTGATGTGAAGACACTCCTAAATCTGCAAGGATCCCATCTACTTTTGTAATTCCTAGTTCACTTATTACATTCTTAATATCTTTATAGTTCCTATGAATTAGGACAACTTTTTCTTTGTACTCTTGTAAAGTTTCAGATGATTTTTTTATTGCATTAATATCTTGATCGATACCAATAAGCTTGCCATCCTTTAACAATTTTACTATTTCTTTAGAATGACCAGAGCCTCCAATAGTAGCATCTACGTATATACCATTTTCTTTGATATTTAATCCAGTTATAACCTCATTTAGCATAACTGGAATATGCTTAAATTCCATAATATACCCCTATATACCTAATAATGACATTTTTTCCGCTATGCTTTCATAACTTAAATTGTCATCTTCATTATATTCTTCCCATAACTTTTTACTCCAAATTTCTAACCTTGTTGAAACTCCAATTATTACTGCTTCCTTTTCAAGCTGTGAATGCTCTCTTAAATTAGATGGTATCAAAATGCGCCCTTGTTTATCTAAACAGCATTCAGTAGCCCCTGAAAAGAAAAATCTCACGAAAGCTCTTGCATCTTTGTTGGTAAGTGGAAGTGATTTCAATTTTTGCTCAAGTATATCCCATTCATTTTTTGCATATACAAATAAACAGTTATCCAGCCCCTTAGTTAAGATGAACTCAAATCCTAATGGCTCACGGAATTTAGAAGGAATAGTTAACCTTCCTTTGTCATCTAGTGTATGGAAATATTCACCAATAAGCATTTATATCACACCCTATGTTCCACTTTCCCCCACTTTGTACCACTATACCTATATAGTATACCAATTATTAAAAAATTTCTACTATTTAATACGTTAAAGATAAAATAGGGATAAATGTCCCAAAATCATGTAGGATAAAATAATTAATTTGGAGATCTTCTTTAAGGTAAGAATTAGTATATGACGGTGATTAGATAAGAAAGCGCTAAATAATTATATTGAGTTTTAAGGATTGAAAAATCTAGAACTTATGCTAAAAATTAGCAATGAGTATTGTAATCGAGTTAAACAATCTGATTTTTATTTATGTATTTATGTTGATGATAAAGTAGTAAACTTTCAAAATCTAGTGTTTGCTCTTGCAAATTAAAAGAGGATCCCTCATTAATTAGGAATCCTCTTAGAGATATTTATATCTTCTTTACTTCCATCCTTTTTTTCCTAAAGATAATTGTTCCAGCGATTATGAATAGTACGCTAATTAGCTGTGCAACCCTTATATTACCAAGCATAAGACTATCAGTTCTTAAGCCTTCTATAAAAAACCTACCTAAAGAATAAAAGATCAGATATAATCCAAACAATTCTCCATCATTTTTACTTTTATTGTTTTGGTAATATATAAGCAAACCAAACCCTATCAAATTCCATATTGATTCATATAAAAATGTGGGATGAACTTTTTCTCCGTTTATAATTATTCCCCAAGGCAAATTAGTTGGTCCACCATATGCCTCTTTGTTTACATAATTTCCCCATCTTCCAATTGCTTGCCCTAATATCAAGCTAGGTGCAACTATGTCAGCTAATTTCCAAAAATCAATTTTCTTAACTCTCGAAAATATTATCCCCACTATAATACCAGCTATTATAGCTCCGTGTATTGCCAATCCACCACTCCTAATGTTTAATATCTGAGATGGATTTTGTGAATAGTATTCCCACTCAAATATAACATAGTATATCCTAGCACCAATTATTGCACTAGGCAGTAGAAACAAAGCAAAATCAAGTATGTCATCTTCTTTTAAACCTTTCTTTTTTGCTGATCTAAGTGCTAACATAATTCCAACTAAAACAGCAAATGAAATTATGATGCCATACCATTTAATTTCTAATCCAAAAATAGTAAATGCTACAGAATACATTTTTAAACCTCCGTGATATTTATTCTGGTAATATTAAAGATATAGATGTCCTTTCTTCAACAAAATTTTCTTTAAACCTTTCTATTATGTTATCAAAATTAATTTTTTCTAATAAATCTAGATAATCTATTAATAAGAAATCTTGAAAATATAGATCTGTAAAATTATTTGCTATATATTCAATAGAGTTTAATCCCATTAAAAACTCTCCTATTTGCTTTTTCTTAGCTCTTTCAAATGAATCTAAAGTTAAATATTTCAAAGGATCTTTCATAAGTTCTATTATCATTTTATATACACTATCTGGTTCTTCACTTATCCCGTAAATTATAGTATGTCCATAATCTGTTTTACCAGTGTAATATGCTCCAAAATGATCGTCAATCAAGCCTTTTGTATATAAGTTTTGATAAAATTCTGAGCTTCTTGAAAACAACATATCTAATATTATATTAGTGATCAAATCTTTTTCAACTGTCTCTTTACCTGTTAGATTTACATTTATATCCTTTATTCCAATGTTGAAAATCGGGTATGAAGTTGACATTTTTTCTTCAATTCTTGCCATATTTATTTCTTGAGGCTCTTTTACTTTTACTTTATCATAATTCAATTTGACAAACGAATGCTTCATAAATTCTGAATTCAATTCATTTATAACTTGTTTAAAATCAATGTCTCCTACTAAAACTAGTACCATCGATTCAGGATTATAAAATAATTTATATGCTAAGTCCAAATTTTCTTTATTTATCATTTGTATGCTTTCTACCGTACCAGCAATATCAATCTTAATTGGGTGGTTAATATACAAAGCATTTAATAAATTAAAAAACACTTTCCAATTTGGGCTGTCTTGATACATTTGAATTTCTTGAGCAATAATACCTTTTTCTTTCTCAACATTTTCATGTGTAAAAAAAGGTTCCATTACTAAATTTACTAGTTCTAATAAACATTCCGTAAAATTTTCAGTCGTACTAAAAAGGTATGAAGTTTGATTAAAGCTAGTAAATGCATTAACATCAGCGCCTAAATCAGAGAATTTTTCAAAAAAATCTCTTTCTGGATCTTCAAAAAGCTTATGCTCTAAAAAATGAGCTATGCCATCTGGCAGCTTTATAATCTCTCCATTATTAAGTGATCTAAATTCGTTGTCACATGAGCCATGATTTGTTGAAAAAACTGCGTATTTTTTAGTAAATCCTAATTTAGGATAGTAGTAAACTTTTAAACCATTATTAAGAACTTCTTGATATACTTCTTCTTTTATTTTTTCATTCTTAATCAGTAACATCGACATCTTCCTCACCTTCTCTTGTTAATACATAAATCGTGTCTAAACTAATCTTATTAAAAGCTGAGACTATCTCATCTTTCTTAATATTATTTATCTTTTTTATCCTATCTTCTATGCTTTCGAAATTTGACGTTATAATATTATCAAATTCGAAGCTAGTGATAGAATGATTTGAATCTTCTACCGATCTTAAACTAGTTATAATCTCTTTCTTAGCTAATTCAATATCTTTTTCTGAAAAATCAGCTTCTTTTATACTCTTAATTTGTTCATTTATCAAGTCTAATGCTTTTTGCATATTTTTGAAATCTACTCCAGAGTCAATGATTATTATTGATTTATGTTTAAATAGCATTGAATTAGCATAGTATGCAAGGCTATTTTTTTCTCGAACTTCTCTGAATAATTTAGAATTAGGACTGCCTCCTAAAATTATGTTTCCAAGAGTCAAAGCTTCAAAACTTTCATCTTCATAAGGAATACCAGTTAATAATCCTAAAACTAATTTTCCTTGATTTACTTTCAATCTCTCAACAATATGGTTTCTATGCAATGATTTTTCCTTTATACTTTCCCTAGGAATTTCATTTACATTTTCTCTATATTTAATCTCATCTGGAATAAACTTATCTATTTTTAAATTTTTATGATTTCCTACATATACCATTTCTATAGGAGTATTTAGTACCATATTTTTGTAATAATCTGTTAATTTATGGTTATCAATAAATTCTAGATCTTCCTCATATCCTAGACTATAAATCCCAAATTTTTCTGATTTGCACATTTCTTCAATACATCTTGAAATTGCATAACTTCTCTTATCGTTTATTCTATTATTAATTTTCTTTTTTAAATTAGCTTTTTCCTGTTCAACATATTCTTCTAAAAGAAGTCCATCCTTTAATAATGGATTAAAAATTATATCAAAAAGAACTTCTATTGCCATTTCATCAAATGATTCTGAATTAGTATATTTAGAATCTGCCCACTCTAAAGTAAATTTAATTATTTGTTTCTCCCCTACCTTATACACGTCATAATCAAAATTAGCCCCATATAGACGTTCAAGTTCTCTTTCCAGTGCAATAAAATTATTATATTTTTTACTCCCTCTACTTAATACCATTGGTAACAAAGCATTGTAAGTTACATCTTCTCTATTTAATGTATTTATGAAGAAAAAACTTAAAAGATTTGATTTAAATTTATCAGTATATATAAAGCTAACATTAATTCCTTTCCCCAAATTCTCTTTTATTTTATTTTGAGTCAACTTTACCACTCCTTCTAAAGCATTTGTCTTTAAATGTATACCTGTACATGGTATACCCAAAAATATCTCTTTTAATAAAAAATAAGGGGAAATCCCCTTATTTTAAGTCTTTAATTATCTTGACACCAGAACTAGTTCCAATTCTTGTTGCTCCTGCTTCTATCATTTTGTTTAAAGTTTCTAAATCCCTGATTCCTCCAGATGCTTTAACCTCTAACTCATCTCCTACTGTTTTTTTCATAAGTCTTACATCTTCAAAAGTTGCTCCACCAGTACTAAATCCAGTTGAAGTCTTAACAAATTGAGCTTTTGCTTTCTTAGCAAGTTCGCAAGCTTTTATCTTCTCATCATCATTTAAAAGGCAGGTTTCGATTATTACTTTAACTATGCCATTTTTTTGATTTGTCAATTCAACAATCTCTTTTATTTCATTATAAACATAATCATAATCTTTATCCTTTAGTTTGCCTATGTTTATGACCATATCTATTTCATCGGCTCCATTATTTAAAGCTTCTTTTGTTTCAAATAATTTGGTTTCTTTTGTATTTGCTCCCAAAGGAAATCCCACTACAGTAGCTACTTTAACATCTGAATCAGCTAATTCTTTTTTACATAATTTTACATAACAAGGATTTACGCAAACTGCCATAAAACTATATTCTTTAGCTTCTTTACATAATTTTATAATATCGAGCTCTGTTGCTTCAGGCTTTAATAAAGTATGATCAATATATTTGTTTAATTCCATTTTTACACCCCTATCTTATTATTTCAACTATATCACCATTTTTAACACCAGCTGCATTGCCTTCTTCAATATCAACGTGCATTTCTAGTGCAAATTCAGGGTGAACCCTAACCAAAACATTTTCAAATATTAAGCCTCTTGGACCTTTAGTCTTTACATTAACTACATCTTTATCTTTAACTCCAAATTCTTCTCCATCAGTAGTATGCATGTGGATATGTCTAGCCGCTACAATTACACCTTCTTTTATTTCTATTTCTCCTTTTGGTCCAATTATCTTAGCCCCTGGCGTATTTGCCAAATCTCCAGAATTCTTTATGACTGGCTCTATCCCTAAAGTGTATGCATCAGTAATAGAGATCTCTATCTGAGTACTTCCTCTAGTTGGCCCTAAAATCCTAACATTTTTAATAGAGCCTTTTGGCCCTACAATTTCTACTTTTTCTTCACAAGCATATTGCCCTGGTTGAGATAAATCTTTAAATTTTGTAAGTTCATATCCATGCCCAAATAATTTGTCTAAATCTTCCTTACTCAAGTGAATATGCCTATTTGATAATGCTATGGGTAAAATTGTTTTCATTAACTAACCTCCTGATTTGTTTGTTCGTTTTGTAAACTTAAATGAAAATTGAGGACTCCAAACTCTCTATGGTACAATGTTTTTGCAACAAACAAATACCTCCCAGAAAGGATGAAGTCCTCAT
>NZ_JBSQIL010000016.1:0-28905 GCF_055108775.1 Soehngenia sp.
TAATTAATTAATTGTTTAATTGCAAAATCTATTGAATTTTTAATTTTAGCTGTGGATAACTCTATATATTTTTAATTTTGTATTCTGCAACTATCTATTATAAATTTATCATTGCTAAAATATTGTTTATTGCCTCTACAGCCCATTGAAAATTATAATGAACGATAAATGAAGAAATAATGCCAAGTATAATCCCTGCTAATACATCTGATGGATAATGAACTCCAAGATAAATCCTACTAATCCCAACCAATCCTGCAAATATAAAAAATACTACTGATAGGTGTGGGATATTTAACGAAAATACAGTAGCTAGGCAAAAGCTAGCAGTAGTATGCCCTGAAGGGAATGAATAGTCTTTCATCTCTATGCCATAGGTATTTAAATTATCCAATACTTTATATGGCCTTTTTCTACCAAGTGTCCTTTTTAAAAACTGAACTATTATTTGACTAAAGAATAGAGCTATTAATAATTCAATCCCTATCAATTTTATTTTATTATTACCTAAAAAAATTAAAATAAAAGAAATAATAGTATTCGATATTGCTCCTCCCATGTTAGTTATATATATCATAGTTTTATCGAAATAACTATTTTTAATCTTATTATTAAATATACTAAAGAAATAATTATCAAACTTTTCAAATATTTTCTTCATCATTCACCTCTTAACTTATATATTATTATAGTATATTATTACAAATGAATAAAGAGTATAATTAAAACTAGACATATAATATCTTTTTAGGAGGCTAAAATGCAATTTAGTAAAGAACAAAATCTAGCTATTTCTCATTTAAATGGCCCTGCACTGGTTTTAGCAGTTCCTGGTTCTGGGAAGACTACTGTTTTGATTCATAGAGTATATTATCTAACAAAAAGACTAAATATTAATCCCAGAAAAATTCTTTCAATAACTTTCAGCAAGGCATCTGCTATTGATATGGAAAGAAGATTTCAAGAAACATTTCCATCTGCTAATATTGTTCCAAAATTTATGACAATTCATGCTTTCTGCTATGAAATAATTAGAACCTATGAGAGAAAAGCTAATCAAAAATATATATTAATTGAAAATGAATACATTGATAAAAATAAATATTCAATAGTTTCTGCAATTTATAAAAACCTTACTGGAAATCAAATTACAGAAGAAAAACTTGAAAACTTTTTTTCATATGTAGGTTTTATCAAAAATATGTGTATTACTCCAGAGGAATTTGTTAAAAACAAAAGGGTAGACATAGAAAATTTTATTGATATTTATTATAATTATGAAAAATACAAGTTAGATAAAAAATTAATAGATTTTGATGATATGTTGACAAAAGCTCATAGCATTCTAAAAACTGATAATAGCATACTTGATCTGTATAAAAACAAATTTGATTATATTCAAATAGATGAAGGGCAAGACACTTCTATAATTCAGTTTAACATAATTAGTTTAATTGCTAAACCAAAAAATAATATATTTGTTGTTGCTGACGATGACCAATCTATCTATGGTTTTCGAGGAGCTTATCCAAAACAACTGCTAGAGTTTAAAAAAATGTATCCAAATGGCCATATATACTATCTAAAAGAAAATTATCGGTCATCTAGAAATATAGTAGAAGCAAGTTATTCATTTATATCAAATAATTTGAATAGATACAAAAAAGATATTTTTACTAGTAATCCATACAGCTCTCCGATTAAAATTTTGAAATTTAGTACGATTTTAGACCAATATGGATTTTTAATTAAGGAGATTGAAAAAAATAAAGATGAGTCGCTTGCAATATTATATAGAAACAATTTATCTTCATTAGGTTTAATTTATTGCTTATCTGAAAAGAACTATAAATTTAGTATGAGAGATTTTAAGCTGAAATTCTTCAATCATTGGTTAATTAAAGATATTTTTTGCTTTTTAGAGTTTGCAAATGATACTAAGAATTTCTTGAAATATTCTCAGATATATTACAAGAAAAAAGGCTATATTTCTAAAAAAATGGTTTTTTGGGCAAGTACAAATAATAAAAATAATGATGTGTTCTCCAATATGCTTTCTTACCCTGGCTTGAGTGAGTTTTATAAGATGAAAATAAGGGAATTAGAATTGGATTTTAAAAAACTTTCTAAATTAAAGCCTAAAAACGCTATTGATTATATAGTATTTAATTTAGACTACCATTCGTATATAAAAGAGAATTGTAACAGGCTAGGATATACTTATGAAACTCTTATGCAAATGATATTTTATTTAAAGCTAATTGCAAATGATACTAATAATACTGAACAACTGCGTAACAAATTGATAAGTTTAGAAAGAAATATCAAAGAATCTTCAAAGGTACAAAGCAATATAACTTTATCCACTATTCATGGAGCTAAAGGTCTAGAATTCGATAAAGTTATAATCATAGATTTAATAAATGGCCAATTCCCAAGTTCTTCAAGTCTAGACATTCTAAATGATGGCAACCCAATTGAATTCGAAGAGGAACGCAGGCTTTTTTATGTCGGTATTACTAGAGCCAAATATGAGTTAACACTAACAAGTTACAATATATTGGATTCAATTGCAGTCAAACAATCTCAATTTATTGATGAACTAAGTAAAATCAAATGAGTTCAACATTAGAATCCAACTTATAAATTACGTTTTTCCTTTCAACAATAATTTGAATTTTTTTAGATAAATCCTCATCCTTTTTAATCATATTAAGGAGTTCAAAATTAGGATTAATAGTTATTGGGTTTCCTACCAATTTTAACATTGAATAATCGCCAGTTGTATCTCCATATGCAAAGCTCTCAGACAAATTTACATCATATTTATTTATTATTTCGTCGAGAGCTTTAGCTTTGCTCTCAGAATCCCACATTTTAATTAATTCTCCGGTAAAACAGTTGTTTTCATCCACCAAATATGCAGAACCTCTGTATTCAGTAGCACCATACTTCTTAGCCATTTCTGACACTAAAAAATCTGGACTACCTGATATGAAGAATATTTTGTGCCCATTTTCTTTGTGCCATTCTATTTGCCTTCTTGAATATTTATATACCATGTCCCAATTTAATTCAATAACATGCTTAGCTATAAATTCAATATAATCTTTTCTTATTCCCTTTAGTTCTTCTACATATACCTCAGCTAATATCTCTAAATATTCCTCAAAATCACCATATCTTCTCTCCCAATCCAAATATGCTTTTTCAACCTTAGAATACCATATCTCAGGACTTATTATCTCAAATGCAATTAACTTCCTAAAATGCTCTATCATTAGAGATTTTCGAAATATTGTTCCATCAATATCGAAAAAAGCTGCTATAGTACTCATATATATCCCTCCAATATTATGAATTTTATGCTTTGTGATATTATAGTTCTAATGATTCTTCTTGTCAAATAAAATATCGGCACAAAAAGTGCCGATATTTTATAATCTCAATACAAAATATATAATTAACCCCAGTACTATTAAAATTGGCAAAAAAACTATAACAGCAGATATGATTATCGCTAGAATATCAAGTTTTTCTAGCTCAATATCTTCATTTTCTTCTACTTCTGCTTTTTTGTTTTTATCATTTAGCCATTTAAAAGCACGATCTACTTTGTCTTGAAAAAACAATTAAATCACATCATTTCTAATTACACATTTAATTTATGGTGACAAGCCACAAAATGCCCCGGTCTAGCTTCTTCAAACTCCGGCTGAACTTGTGAACAAATTTCAGTTGCATATTTGCATCTTGTATGGAATTTGCATCCAGTAGGAGGTTTAATTGGGCTAGGTATATCTCCCTCTAAAACTTCAATTTTTGTTCCTTCTGGATCAGTAGTTGGTATAGCTGATAACAATGCTTGCGTATAAGGATGCATCATATGTTCAAAAATTTCTTCAGTATCTGCTAATTCAACAATATTTCCTAGATACATTACCCCTACCCTATCGCTAATATATCTTATTACACTCAAGTCATGACTTATAAACAAATAAGTCAAATTCTCTCTCTCTTTCAAATCAATTAAAAGATTGATAATCTGCGATTGAATTGAAACATCAAGTGCGGATACTGCTTCATCACAAACTATGAATTTTGGATTTAGCGCTATGGATCTAGCAATTCCAATTCTTTGCCTTTGTCCGCCAGAAAATTGATGAGGATATCTATGCACGAAATAAGGTGCGAGTCCACATTTTTCCATAGTTTCCAAAATATATGCTTGAGTTTGATCACTATTTTTTGGAAACATATTATGTGCAAATAAACCTTCTGAAATTATCTGACCAACAGTTAATCTTGGATTTAATGAAGAATATGGATCTTGGAAAATTAATTGTAAGTCTTTTCTTAATCTCCTCATTTCTTCATCTTCTAATTTAGCTAAATTTATCCCATCATCTTTTAATTTTTCATGTTTTTGAAAATCAGGATGATCTTTATATTTTTCTCTAAGCTTAATTATCTCAGTTTCATATTTATTTATTTCTTCTTCTTTTTTAGTTAATTCAGCTTTCAATTCTTCGATTTTGTTGACTTGCTTGTCAGTACCTTTACCTTTAGCCTTTAATTCATCAATTTCTATCTGCAATTTGTTAATTTCATCTCTTATTTCTCTAGCTTGTATTTTAACTTCAAATTGTCGAGTTAAAACATTAGATATCTGTGTTAGATCATCAGCAACAATAAATCCTCCTACTAATTCTACTATATCAAGATATTTGTTTCTTGCTTTTTTTTCGGACTCTCTATATTTTTCTAATGCTTTAAATTTTTCATTTCCATCCGGCAATTTTTCATAATTCAATTTATCTTGATTTTCTCTATTTCTTAGGTGATTTAGCTCGTTAACTTCCTTACTTAAATTCTTAAAAGTTTCAAGAACATATTGTGGTGTTATATCTTCTATGATTTTTCCATAGTAAAGTGTTCTTCCATCTGTTTGCTGATATAATTGAAGTAGTGTTCTTCCTAAAGTAGATTTCCCACAACCACTCTCTCCTACTAGACCAAATGTCTCTCCTTCATATATATCTAATGTAACATCCTCGTTAGCTCTTACAAACAAATGCTCAGGATTAAATATTGAACCTCTTTTTACAGGAAAATACTGTTTTAAATTCTCAACCCTAATCAATACTTTCTTGTTATCTTTATGGTTAGGCATTTGCTCTCACCCCTTTCTCTGGATAAAAGCACCTTATCTGGTGATCATTTTCAATATTGAGAAGTTTAGGCTCTTCATTATTGCATTTATCTGTTGCATATTTACATCTTGGTGCAAATTTGCATCCTTTAGGTAAATCTAGTGGATGAGGTACTGAACCAGGTATTGCTTCCAGTCTTTTTCCTTTTTCTGTATCTAACCTAGGAATTGAAAACATAAGCCCTTCAGTATAAGGATGCATGTATTTGCTTATATCTGAAAAAATTGTTTTTCTTGGTGCTTTCTCAACAACTTGCCCACAATACATAACAGCGACGTCATCTGCCATTTGATTTATTACTCCTAAGTCGTGAGTAATAAATAAAATCGATGTTCCTATTTGGGACTTAAGGTCATTCATTAGGTTCAATATCTGTGCTTGTATTGTAACATCGAGAGCTGTGGTAGGTTCGTCTGCAATCAATAGTTTAGGCATACATGCCAAAGCCATCGCTATCATAACTCTCTGTCTCATACCACCTGAAAGTTGATGTGGATATTGCTTTGCAACTGACTCAGGATTCGGTATCTTAACAAGCGAAAGCATGTTTACTACTTCCTTATTAGCTTGTTTTTTACTCATTTTTTGATGTATTATGAAAGGCTCTGCGACTTGCCTTTCTATAGTAAAGACTGGATTTAAAGAGGTCATTGGTTCTTGGAAAATAACAGAAATATCATTCCCTCTTATATGAGTCATTTCTCTAATAGGTACATCTGCCAAATTTTGACCATCAAATATAATTTCTCCGCTTTCGATATACCCATTGCCATCCAATAACTTTATAATACTCATTGCTGATACGCTTTTCCCACTTCCAGATTCTCCAACAAGTCCTAAGGTTTTCCCTTGATCTATTGAATAAGTTACACCATTTACTGCTTTTACTATGCCTCTTTTTGTTTTGAAAAATGTGTGAAGATCTCTAATTTCTAATAGTGCCATCTATTATTCCCCCTAACGTTCTTGAGATTTAGGGTCAATCGCATCTCTTAATCCATCTCCAATTAAGTTGATGCAAATAACGCATACACCTAATATAATGGAAGCAAATACCCATCTCCACCAGTAATTTTGAATAACTATACTATTGTTAGCGCCATACAACATATTCCCCCATGTCGGCTGAGGAGGCTGTACCCCAAATCCAAGGTAGGATAAAGTGGCTTCTGTAAGCATACTGGTTGCAAAAGACAAAGTTGCAGAAACAATTATTACAGAAACAACATTTGGTAATATATGTTTAAAAATGATACTTACTTGCTTTATACCAACTGATCTAGCAGCAGTAACGTATTCTTGTTCTCTAATAGATAGTATTTGAGCTCTTACAAGTCTTTGTAAGCCTGGCCATGATAAAAGACCTAATATTACCATGATCAAAAATACTCTTTGATTTGGAGGTATTCTATTACCAATCAGTGAAGACAGTATCATCGCAAATGGTAAGAATGGTAATGATGAAACCATTTCTGAAATTCTTTGCAACACCATGTCTACTTTTCCCCCGACAAATCCAGAAATACTACCAACTATTATGCCTATAAAAGTAGAAATTACTACAGCTACTGCTCCAATAAATACAGACATTCTACCACCGTTTATTAGCCTAGATAATATATCTCTGCCTAGCTCGTCCGTACCCAAAAGATATCCTTTTAATCCCCAGGTGTGTAGGTTTCCATTTTCATCGATTGCATAGTTTTGATAATAATCAGTGAAATAGCTAACAACTGTTACATCGCTTAATCCAGAAGGAACATCTGACTGATTATAATTATTAGCACCCCATGAAACGATTTTGCCATTTTCCGTTAAAGCAGTATAGTGAAATCTTCCCCCTTGTATCGCTACTATTTTATCATCAACTAGCTCAGGTGGATTTCCTTCTCCTCTTGTTGAAATATTTCCCCAAACAAATACTTTTCCATCTTCATTTACAGCAGCTACTGTGTTCGCAGTTGTTCCAACATCTACAATTTTCCCCATATTTTCTGGAATTCTAGTATATGCATTTTGTTGATTCCCCAAATATACTACTTCACCTGATTTTGTTAATCCTAGTACTCCATCCGCTGTGGTGACTATCTTTTCAATCTGGCCTTGGTAATCATGGAATTCGTTATAGTCATTATTCATAGAATTCCCAAAATAATATATATATCCATCATCAGTCAAAACAATGGATGATTGATATCCTGCTTCAATCTGCTTTATATTTTTCAAATTTTGTACCTCATAAGGAGGAGTAGATTGCATTTGTCTGTTATTTCCTGAGAAAAATAGTTTGCCATCTTCGTTTAAAAACATTATGTGATCATAACCTGCAGCAACTTGAACAATTTTACCCATATCATTAGGTATATTAGCAACATCTAAAGCTGAAGAAACTCTAGTTTTCCCCCATATAAATACTTCTCCATCATTTGAAATACCTACTGAAAAAGTTGGCCCAACAGAAATTTGCTTTATATTGCCTTGAAGTTCTTTAGGAACCTTCATCATATCAAGACCTGGTGCAACATTAATCTGAGTCACCTCTGAGAAAGATAGATCTATAGGAATAAATAGCGGTCCTATGAGAACTATAGCTAAAATTATCATGAATCCTATAAATCCAGTCATAGCAACCTTGTTGTCTCTAAAATTCGAAATAATTGTCCTAAAAGGACTTTGAACTAATTCTTCTTCATAAATAGACAATTCGTTTTTCCCACCAAATAGTCTTCTAAGGAGGGAAAATCTTTTTTTCTTTGGATTGTTATCTTTTTGCATGTTTCTCCTCCTTATTTATTTACTCTTACTCTTGGATCTACTATACCATAGCTTAAGTCTGATAATAAATTACCAAGAAGAGCAAGTATTATATAGAATAATTGTATTGCTAGTGCTACATTATAATCCTGATTAGTCAATGCCGATATATAAAAATCTCCCATTCCTTTAAGATTGAACATTCTCTCCACAACTAGCGACCCTGCAAATACACTCATTAGCCAGCTAATGATTAGTGTTATAACTGGTAGAAGTGCATTTCTCCATGCATGTGAAAAAATGACAACTCTTTCTTTAAGTCCTTTAGCTCTTGCAGTCCTTATGTAATCCATGCTCAATGCATCGATCATAGCAGCTCTTACATATCTAGTTAATCCTCCTAGAGAACCTACTACTAATACTCCTAAAGGCAATGCTAAGTGATACATCATATCTTTAAACTCTTCCCAAGGTGTGCCAGAAAAATTAGGAGTATTTAGTCCACTTACAGGGAACCATCCCAATCTTACAGCAAATAAATATATAAATAATAGTGCAATTATAAATACTGGAATGCTATATCCAACAATAGTTAATACTTGCACTGACTTGTCAAAAACAGAATTTTTCTTTACGGCTGTAAATATTCCAAGAGGAATAGTTATAGCTAATGTGATTATAATCGAAAAAATGTTTATAAAAACTGTAACTTTCATAGGATTAATAATCACTTGGTTAACAGGTAATTTATATACAGATGACATACCGAAATCTCCTCGAAGCACACCACTCATCCATTTTGCGTATCTCACAGGTAGTGGATCATCAAGGCCTAGTCTCTGACGTGCTTGCTCATATCTATACTGATATTCTTCTGCTGTTAATTTGTTCCTTAAAGGTTCTAATTCAGCTCTTGCTGGGTCACCTGGAATCAAATTGTATAAGAAGAAAAGTACTACTGACATGATTAGAAACACCAAAATCATATACATTATTCTCTTTCCTACGTACTTAAGCATTTTCCCCCCGCCTTAAATCAAATTTTATGTTTCTTAAAAAATGCATATTCTTAAAATAATTTATGAATTTACACTGGTAAAATGTTCTTTAGACTAAGAAATAGGGGAAGCTCCCCTATTTCTTAGTAAATATGAAATTTTTATTGAATTACTCTGTTACATATGCGTATAAAATCGCCTGTGAAATCCTAACTAAAGCGTTGATTTCATAATCTTTCAATTTATCATTGTAGAAATCATGGTAAATATTTGAATACAATGGAACATCTGGCAACAAATAATTCCATCTTTCTACAAATTCTACAAATTTTTGTTTAAATCCTTCTCTGTCTTCAGGATCAACTTTAACCATTTCTTGAGCCAATCTATCTAGCTCTTCATCCAAAATAAAGTTTGTATTGTAACCTTGTTCAAACATAACTGGATCTGTTGTATATTTTGTTGATTGATCATATACAGGAGGGTAATTAGTTGATAAGTTAAACATATGATATGTTGGCACTCCGTATTTTGCGCCTTGAGTTGGATCCCTGTATAGATAATTCAACAATTCAGTAAATGTCATTACAGTTTGATTTATTTGAATACCAGCAGCTGCTAAATCTGGATTTTCTTGCAATTTAACTACTAGCAAATCAGAAACTGCATTTTGTTCACTTGATGCCCATTCAATGATTAATGGCATTAAAGTACCATCATCCATTTTCTTATATCTAATTCCTGATTCATATGGATTCCCATTTGCATCAAGATTGAATCCAGCTTGGTCTAACAATTCTTTTGCTGATTCAAGGCTGTATGGATATTGATTTAATTTTTGATTTAATTCTGCTTTAGTCTCTTGATAGAACCACATTGATTCACCATAAGGCCCATTTACTACAGAACCAAATCCACCAGTAAATGCCTTAGCAAAGTCGTTTCTATCAATTAAGTGAGCTATAGCTTGTCTAACTTCAACAAATTGTGTTGGTCCATGATCGCATTGGAATTGAATTTTACCATAACCAGATCTTGGATATGCTGTGTAAGAGAATCCACCTTTTTCAACCAAATCAAGACCTGCATTAATTTCGTCTCCACCAACTGTTCCTGATATAAGATCAACAGATCCTGTTGATAATTCATCAAAAGCTGTTTCTTGATTTACTTTCTTGTATATTACTGTCTGAATTAAAGGTTTTTGTCCAGTATAATCACCAGGAAAGTTTGGATTTACTTCTAAAACAGCTGTTTTAGCTGCTTCATCATAGCTCTTTAATACATATGGTCCAGTAGAAGGTCTAGGAACTTCTCTTCTAGCTAAATTAATTCTTTCTTCAAAATTTTCTTTTGTGAAGTTTTCTGATAAATATGCACCATTTCCATCATCTTTAACTTCAACAGTTTCATCTGTCCAGAAAGATAGCTTGGTTGGTGCTATACTTGCTAGAGTCAGTTCAAAGAAGTATGGGATATTTTCTGCTGCTATTGTAACAGAAAATGTCTTATCATCTATTAAATTAACACCTGCAAACTCTTTTGTTGCTCCAGAAGAGTAATCTTTCCATCCTTTTAGGTAATAACCGTAATCATTACTTGCTCCCATTTCGCCAACTACTGAAGATGACCACAATAGTACACTTGCTACATAGTCTTTTGCAGTAATTGGAGTACCATCATCATAAACAAGCCCATCTTTAATTGTCCATGTGTAAGTTTTTGATCCATCTTCGTTAAGTGTAGTTTCGTATTTTTCTACAGCAGCATCATTTACTACATATTCACCACCAAAAGTGATATCTACTGTGGATAAAGCTGTTATGAAATTGTATATGTCGTAATCAGCTGCGTTGTTTTGCCAATAAGGAACCCAATCCCCAGAAAGCTCAGTAGTATTACCAATAGTTAGTTGCCCTGTTGGACTAGTTGGTTTTCCACCAGTTACTGGTTCCTCAACGACAGGTTCTTCTGGTGTTACAGGCTCTTCAGTTGTAGAACATCCAGCTAGCATTGATAGCAACAATGTGAACACCAAAAGTAGAACTATACTTTTTTTCTTCATGAAATTTCCCCCTTTTTTATTTTAATAAATGTTTTACCTCTTTAGGCCTTCGAAAGAATATTCAGACCAATTTAGGTATTACATTGATTATATATTAATTTCTTGTGAATTTCAATATGTTTTTAATTTATATAATTGTTTGAATATTGTCTAATTTTTACATCACTTTAAATCCTGAAATTTTAAAGTTTATATTTAGGGTAAAATAAGGCTATAGTTCCAGGGCCAGAGTGAGCCCCAATAGTTGCTCCTATCATATTTATGATAAAATTTTTCGCCCCATACTTTTCTTCAATCATAGATTTTAATTTAAGTGCACCTTCTAGATCATCACCATGAGTTATACATATTGTAGCATCTGTAAAATCTTTATCGACACTTCTTTCTCCCATCAATTCAACCATTCTAGGTAAAACTTTATTTTTTCCTCTAATTTTTTCTAAAGGAACAAGTTTGCCTTGTTTTACTTCAAGTATAGGTTTTATGTTTAACATTCCTCCTAAAACTGCTGAGGTTCTAGAAACCCTACCTCCTCTGTATAAGTATTCAATGTCATCAACAGTAAATATATGGTCTATAGATTCTTTAGCTAATTTAACCTTTTCTAGTATAGTTTCGACATCTGCACCAGCCTTTGCCAATTTTGCAGCTTCCAAAACAATTAGCCCACAACCACCTGAAGCTGCTAAAGTATCGATTACTTCGATTTTTGCTTCAGGATATTTTTCTAATATATTTTCTTTAGCTATTACACTAGATTGATAAGTAGATGATAATTCAGATGAAAATCCTACATATACTACAGGGATTCCTTTTTGAGCATAATATTCAAATTTTTCTTCAAATGCTATTGGAGAAACTTGGGCTGTTTTAAAAACTTCTTTATTTCTCATCCCATCATATATCATTTTAGGTGATATTTCTAATATGTCTTTATATTCCGTATTGTCTTTTATTATTGTCATAGGTAGAACATCTATCACATATTCGTTTAATATTTCTTCTGGTAAATCGCTAGCTGAGTCCGTAATAATTTTCACATTCATAACTTTGTTCCCCTCCTTTTGTACTTTCTTATATAATATATAAAATGATATAATTATACAATAGATAGATTTAAAAAATTAAGGAGTGATAGGTGTTGGAAAATTTAACAAAGAGATTTATAGAATATGTCAAGATCGAAACAACTTCAGACGAGCAATCATCTACTTGCCCTAGCACAAAAAATCAATTAGAATTTGCTAAAATGCTAGCAGAAGAGCTTAGTAAAATAGGCCTTGAGGATGTGGAAGTTGATGAAAATGGATATGTGATGGCAACATGCCCATCAAATACCAATAAGAAACTCCCTGTAATTGGATTTATTGCGCATATGGATACAAGCCCAGATATGTCAGGCAGAAATGTTAACCCTAAAATAATAAGAAATTACAGTGGGAATGATATAATACTAAACGAAGGAAAGAATATTGTACTGTCCCCTAATGATTTTCCCGACCTACTAGAAAACATAGGTTTAGATTTAATAACCACCGATGGAACAACTTTATTAGGCGCTGATAATAAGGCTGGAATTGCCGAAATAATTACTGCTATGGAATATTTGTTAACTCATCCTGAAATTGAACATGGTAAGATAAGGATAGCTTTCACTCCAGATGAAGAAATAGGTAGAGGTGCTGATCTATTTAATGTTCAAAAATTCGGTGCCGATTTTGCGTATACAGTTGACGGAGGTCCATTGGGAGAATTAGAATATGAAAACTTTAATGCAGCAAGTGCTAAAATAACTATTCAAGGGAGAAATGTGCATCCAGGTAGCGCAAAAGGAAAGATGGTTAACTCAATCTTGGTTGCTATGGAATTAAATTCTATGCTTCCTGTAAACGAGAGACCTGAATTCACTGAAAAATATGAGGGATTCTATCATTTGACAAATATTAATGGAACAGTTGAAAATACAACAATTTCTTACATTATCAGAGATCATTCTAAAGAATTATTTGAAAATAAAAAAATACTATTGCAAGAAATCGTAGAATTTTTAAATAAGAAGTATGGTGATATTATTGATCTAGAGATAAATGATTCTTATTATAACATGAAAGAAAAAATTGAGCCTAATATGTATATAATAGATCTTGCTAAAGAAGCGATGATTAGTATAGGTATAGAACCTAGAATTCAACCCATTAGAGGTGGTACTGATGGAGCAAGGTTGTCTTTCATGGGGCTACCTTGCCCAAATATATTTACAGGTGGTTATAATTTTCATGGGAAATATGAATATATTCCAATACAAAGCATGGAAAAGGCTGTAGAAACAATTCTTGAAATAATAAAATTAACAGTTAAGAAATTTTAAATGAATACTATAAGGCTCAGCATATGCTGAGCCTTATAGTATAGGTGAAAGTAACCTTGAAAAAGATTCTTTAATTTTTATTATGTTAGATCGTTTATTATATTCTTCCAATGTCATTTCTTTGCAATTGTCTATATCATTGATAAATCTTTCTGTTAATTTGTTATTTATCACTTTATCATAGATAAACGCATTTATCTCAAAATTTAATTTGAAACTTCTAATATCTAAATTCGCTGTGCCTACAGAAGAAACAAAGTCATCCATTATCAATACTTTTGAATGTAAAAATCCCTTTTGATAAGTATAAAATCTAACTCCTGCCTCTAGCAACTCTCCCATATAACTCGTTCCAGCCCAATATACGAATGGATGATCCGGTTTATTAGGTACCATAACGCGAACATCTACCCCTGAAAGGCTTGCAATTTTTAATGCTTCGAATATACTATCATCTGGTATAAAATAAGGAGATTCAATATATAATTTATGCTTTGCGTTTGAAATCATTTTAAAATAACCATCTTTAATTCCTGTCCACTTAGAATCAGGTCCACTGCTTACAATTTGAATACCAGTTTTGTTGTTTGGGAGATTTTCTATAGAAGTCTGACATCCCTTTAGTTCTTTCTTTGTTGCAAACCTCCAATCAACAAAAAATTGCCATAAAACAAAGCTAATTGCTTCGCCAGTTATCTTGATATGAGTATCTCTCCAATCCCCAAATTTTTTAGATAAACCTAAATACTCATCTCCTACATTAAATCCTCCTAGAAACGCCTCTTTCCCATCTATTACGCATATTTTTCTATGATTGCGATAATTAACCCTTGTATTTACGAAAGGAATTATTGAAGGAAAGAAAAAAGCAACTTCTGCTCCAGCAAGTTTTAGCGGTTCAAGAGATTTTTTTCTTAATTTTCTTCCTCCCATACCGTCCACTAATAGTTTTACATCTACACCTTCATTAGCCTTTTGAGTTAATATTTCTAATAATTTGCTTCCTATATGATCACTTTTAAAAATATAGTACTCTATATAGATATATTTTTTTGCTTTCTTTATACTTTCAAATAGTTCCTTGAATTTATCTTTCCCATTAAATAGCAATTCCACATCATTATTATAGGTAAAAATTGATTTATCCCCTTTAAGATGTAAGTTTATTATATCTTCATATACAAAAAATTCTTTATACTCATCACTAAACTCAGGAGAATTAAATAATTCTTCCTGCTCTTTCACCATTTCATCAAAGCAATCATCTTCTTCAGCTTTAATTTTGAACATTTTTTTCTTTGAGAGATCTTGTCCAATTATCAAATAGAAAATAAATCCAACTATAGGCAGAAAAAATAATACCATAAGCCATAACCATGTAGAAGTTGGATTTCTTCTTTCAAAAAAAACAAGGATGATTGCCAAAATTAAATTAACCCAAAACAGATTGGAAAAGATAAGAAAATATGCAGATGCAAAATCGTTCATAAGAACACCTCTTATTGTTACTTTTTAGATTTATATCTTAAATTTGAGTTTAATATCCTTTTTCTAATCCTGAAATTCTTAGGTGTAATTTCTATTAATTCATCACTTTCAATGAACTCTAGTGCTTCTTCTAAGGATAAAGATTTGGCAGGTGATAATCTAAGAGCTTCATCAGATCCAGCTGCTCTTATATTCGATTGCTGTTTTTTCCTTGTGACATTTACTTCAATATCTAGCCCTTTAGGATTTGAGCCAACGACCATTCCTTCGTAAACTTCCGTGCCTGGTGTTATAAAAAGTACTCCTCTTTCTTGAGCTTGATATAAACCGTATGAAGTGGCTTCTCCAGTCTCAAATGCAATCAGAGAGCCTACTTTTCTTTTTGGTATGTCACCTTTGTAAAGTTCATATCCTTCGAAAATTGAATTTAAAATCCCATTGCCCTTTGTATCGCTTAAAAACTCTTGTCTATATCCTATTAAACCTCTTGCTGGTATTAAAAACTCTAATCTAGAATATCCAGAGCTGTTATCAGATATGCTTACTAGCTCTCCTTTTCTTTGTCCTAACTTTTCAATTACGATTCCAATATACTCTGTGCTTACATCAATGATTACTCTTTCTATTGGTTCGTATTTTTTGCCGTCTATTATTTTGTATAAAACTTCAGGTTTAGATACTTGAAACTCATATCCTTCTCTTCTCATATTCTCTATTAAAACGGATAAATGAAGTTCTCCTCTGCCAGAAACTTTAAATGAATCAGTGCTGGAAGTCTCTTCTACCCTCAAACTAACATCTGTTTGAAGTTCTTTGAACAACCTGTTTCTTAACTGTCTAGATGTTACAAACTCTCCCTCTCTACCCGCAAATGGGCTGTCATTTACACTAAAAGTCATCGAAAGAGTAGGCTCAGAAATCTTTACAAATGGAAGTGCTTCAATTTCATCGATATCACATATGGTATCTCCAACTTCGATTTCAGAAGGTCCTGTTATTGCAACAATGCTCCCAAATTTAGCAGTTTCGACTTCTATTTTATTTAATCCTTGAAATTCATATATTTTGGATATTTTCGCTTTCTCTTTTTTCTCAGGATGAGCATAATTTACAATATATATTTCTTGATTAGTTTTTAATTCTCCTCTTTCAATTTTACCTATACCTATTCTGCCTTGATAATCATTGTAATCAATTGTAGAAATTAAAACTTGTCCTTTACCATTTTCATCACCTTCAGGAGCTGGTATATAATTAATAATCGTTTCAAATAAATCCTTTAAATCCTCTTTTGGTGTCTCAATCTCTAAAGTAGCTGTCCCTTGTTTAGCAGAAATAAATACAAATGGTGCATCTAGTTGATTGTCATTAGCCCCTAATTCTATAAACAAATCTAATATTTCATCTATAACTTCATCTGGCCTTGCATCTTGTCTATCAATTTTATTTATTGCAACAATAACGGGTAAATTGAGCTCCAATGCTTTTTTTAAAACAAACTTAGTCTGTGGCATAGGCCCTTCAAATGCATCAACTAGCAAAACTACACCATTTACCATTTTGAGAACTCTTTCTACCTCTCCACCAAAATCAGCATGTCCAGGAGTATCAACAATATTAATTTTTATACCATTATAGATAACAGCAGTATTTTTAGATAGTATTGTTATACCTCTTTCGCGTTCAATATCATTTGAGTCCATTATCCTCTCTTCAACCACTTGATTTTGTCTAAATATCCCTGATTGTTTTAATAAACTATCAACTAATGTTGTCTTGCCATGATCAACATGTGCAATTATGGCTATATTTCTAATGTCTTCTCTCTTCATATATTACATTTCCTTCCTAAAATTTCATTTAAATTATTATTAATTCTTAACCTTATAAGTTTACCATAAATATATTATAATTTAAACTTAAATTTATAAGGTTTAGATATAAATTGCGCTAAGTATATTACAAACTGAATAAAACATTTAATATTAAATTTATTTAAAACTTAAATTTATAAAAGTTACTATGATTTTATATAGTTTTAAATGACATTATATGAATAGTTACTCCAATGGCTACTATAAATAAAATTACAGATATTATTAACTTGCTAATAAGCCAAGCAGAAATAGAAATCCCAAGCCATAAAGTAGTTATTGATATAACCTTTGCCTTTTTAGGAATTGAATGATTTTCTCTATAATTTTTGATATACTTACCTAAGTATTGATGGTTTATTAGCCAATCATAAAGTTTATCAGAACTTCTTATATAGCAGGCAGCTGATAACAATAAAAAAGGTGTTGTTGGCAGAATAGGAAGCGGTATTCCAATTACTCCCAAAGATAAAGATACCGTCCCAACAACAATCAAGAATATTTTCAATACTTCTTCCTCCTCATTAAAAGTAAATTATATTAAATTTTGCGGATTTGTTAATAAAGTCAAATATCTGATTAAAAAAACAAAAATTCATTTTTGATTAACTCAATTACTGATATCAAGTAATTATACCATAACTTGCAAATATTCATACTTACAAAAAATTATAAACTAATAGAAATTTTCTCTTAGTTTATAATACCAATTATTAATTCAACAATATTATTCTAATAAATCAAAAAATGAATTTTAGCTAAGAGGTCCGATTAATTCTTCATGAAAGGCGGGCGTATACAAAAGAAATAAAATAGATTTGAGTTATTGCATCAATTAGATATGAATATATATCGATTTATTAACAAAGTTTTTTTATTGATATGGCTCTATTATTTTCTACTCTAAACTCATCTGATAAACCTTTCACAAGAACCAATCCTCTTCCCCAAGATTTAAAATCAGATGGATTGTATTCATCGAAGTTATAAATTATTCCACTGCCCTCATCTTCGACCTCGATAGTGAGCATATCGTTATCTACTTTTATAGTAAGATTAACGCATTTTTCTTTCATACACTCATTGCCATGTAATGCCCCATTTACAATAAGCTCATTCAAAATAACTTTTATATCAAATAATATGTCTTTATTGCTAATTATGCAATTAAGAGTCTTTACTGTTCTATCTATGAAAGATTTAATATATTCTAAATCGCTACATACTGCGCTTTTGTAAATGTAATTCATTTTTACCACATCCATTATCATATTTATAAGTATTTTACCCATATTTAATATATATAATCTAGTTATAATTAAATTGTAATATCAATATTTAAAATATTGTGATATAATACAGATATACAAAATTTTAGTTATGAAAGGAGAGTATATATGGAAAGATGGGTATGCGGTCCTTGTGGATATGTTTATGATCCAGCAGAAGGTGATCCAGATGGAGGTATTGAGCCTGGTGTAGCTTTTGAAGATTTACCAGAAGATTGGGTTTGCCCTCTATGTGGTGCTACTAAAGATATGTTTGAAAAAGAAGAATAATCAAAGACCAGTATATATACTGGTCTTTTTATTTTAGACCAACCCATCTATCAATTCCCATAATTTATCTATATTTAACTTTTTCTCGGATGAAATAGGCAGCAACTCAACTCCATCCTTTAAATCCAATTTGTCAGATATAATTTTTAAATTTTTATGCCATTGACCTTTTGATATTTTATCCGCTTTTGTTGCAACTACAATATTAGTGTAATCATATGATTTTAAAAACTCAAACATCATTAAATCATTTTTTGTTGGCTCATGCCGTATATCGACTATCATCACTATTGCTTTTAGATTATCTCTTTCAAAGAGGTACTCATTTATTATATCGGCCCATTTATTTCTTTCTGCAAACGAAACCTCAGCATACCCATAACCCGGTAAATCAACAAAACGTATAGAATCATTTACTAAATAAAAATTTATAGTTCTTGTTTTCCCCGGTTTGCTACTTGTTCTGGCTAAGTTTTTTCTATTTAATAGTGCATTAATCAATGATGACTTTCCTACATTTGATCTTCCGACAAAAGCTATCTCAGGTAGGCTATCACTGGGATAGTTTTCCTTAGATACTGCTATCTTCTCGAGACTAGAATTATTTACTTTCATCTTCATCACCGCCAGAAACTATTAGAGCCTTTTCCAAAACCTCATCCAAGCTTTTGACGAGAACAAACTCAATGTTTTTTTTGATTTTATCAGGTATTTCTTCTAAATTGATTTTATTGTCTTCAGGCAATATGATAGTTTTTATTCCCATCAAATGTGCCGCTAAAACTTTTTCTTTTATCCCACCAACTGGAAGTACTATTCCCCTTAGAGTTATTTCTCCAGTCATTGCGACATCTTTTTTTACTTTAACATTTTTTAATGCAGAAATAACTGCTGTCGCCATTGTAACTCCAGCCGATGGCCCATCTTTTGGTATAGCTCCTTCAGGTACATGAATGTGTATGTCATAATTTTTGTAAAAGTATGGATCAATACCAAATCTTTCAGCATTTGCTCTAATATAACTGATACCAGCCATAGCAGATTCTTTCATTACGTCTCCTAATTGTCCAGTCAACTGAATATTGCCCTTTCCTTTCATTACTATAGCTTCAACACTAAGTGTATCTCCGCCTACTTCAGTCCAGGCTAAACCATTTACTACCCCGACTAAATCTTCGTCTTTGACTGTATCAAATCTAAATCGCGGTGAACCTAAATATTTATCGAGATTATTGGCACTAATTGATACTTTCTTAATCCCTTCTTCAACAATTTTTTTTGCAGCTTTTCTACATAAATTGGCGATATTCCTCTCTAGATTTCTAACACCAGCCTCACGAGTATAATTACTGATTACCATTGTTAGAGCTTGATCAGAAATTGAAAAATTATCTTTAGTAAGGCCATGCTCTTTCAATTGTTTTGGTATTAAATGCCTTCGAGCTATTTCAAATTTTTCTTCTGCTGTATATCCACTAATCCTTATTACTTCCATCCTGTCTAAGAGAGCTTGAGGTATTGATGCGGTTGTATTAGCAGTGGTTATAAACATAACCTTCGATAAATCAAAAGCAACTTCTAGATAGTGGTCAGTAAATGTAGAATTTTGTTCAGGATCTAAAACTTCCAATAATGCGCTCGCAGGATCTCCCCTGAAATCATTTGCCAATTTATCTACCTCATCTAATAAAAACACTGGATTTCTAGTACCTGCTTTTTTTATGGATGAAATTATTCTTCCCGGCATACTGCCTACATAGGTCCTTCTATGTCCTCTGATTTCCGCTTCATCCCTAACCCCTCCTAAAGACATTCTGACAAAATTCCTATTTAATGCTTTAGAAATAGATTTTGCAATAGAAGTTTTGCCTACTCCAGGTGGCCCTACTAGGCACAGAATAGGTCCTTTTAAAGTGCCTGTCATTTTCTTAACTGCTATAAATTCCAAAATTCTTTCCTTTACGTCATTTAGCCCGAAATGATCTTCGTCCAATATATTTCTTGAACGCTTAATATCAATTTTTTCTTTTGTTTCTTTAGACCATGGTAATTCTATTAGCCAGTCAAGATATGTCCTAATTACTCCTACTTCCGCGGAATAACTTGGCAGCTTAGATAATCTCTCTAATTCCTTAAGAGCCTTTTCTTCTGCTTCTTTACTCATTTTAGCTTTCTTGATCTTTTCCTTTAAGTCCTCGATTTCTGATGAATAATCTTCTTCCTCTCCAAGTTCTTTTTGAATTGCTTTTAATTGTTCTCTTAAATAATATTCCTTTTGAATCTTACTTATTTGTTTTCTAACTCTTTGATTGATCTTATCCTCTATCTTTAACAACTCTATTTCAGCTTGTAATATCTTATGCAAAACTTCTAGCCTTTCAGAAATATCAAATGCTTCCAATACAGCTTGATCATCTTCTTGTTTTAAAAATATATAGCTTGTTATTACATCAGCAAGTCTTCCCGGATCTTCTATGTCTTCAACAGTAGTTAATAATTCCTCAGATGTCCTAGGATTTAAATCTAAATATTCTTCGATATCATTTAGAATAAGCCTCATCATAGCTTCAATTTCTGTGGTCTTTTCCAAATTTTCGGGATTATATATATATTCATCTATCAGCACTTCAAAAAATGGTTCACTTTTTACACACTCTTTAATTTTACACCTATTTATTCCTTCGACTAAAACCCTGATGCTTCCTCCTGGCAACTTTAACATTTGCTTAACAATAGCAACTGTTCCAACTCTATAAAAATCATTTTCAGTAGGATCGTCAATTTTGGGATCGATTTGAGTAGATAAAACTATCATTGAATCACTAATCATAGCATGTTCAAGTGCTTGTATCGATTTCTCTCTCCCTACATCAAAATGTATAACCATATACGGGAAAATGGATACTCCTCTTAAAGGTATCAAAGGTAATTTTTTTTCTACTACTGTATATAATTTATCCATGGTATTCACCTCTTTATAGCAAAATAAAAGCCCACACAAGTGAGCCTTTATGATGCCGATTCTTTGTTGCTCTTTTTATTAATCTTAGCTTTTCTATCAGAAAAAACTAAAGTAGGGCTTTGGTCATTTTCAATAGTCTCTTTAGTTACAACACATTTTACTATATCATCTCTATCTGGTATTTCAAACATTATATCAACCATTTTTTCTTCTATTATACTTCTTAAACCTCTAGCTCCTGTTTTTCTTTCAATAGCTTTCTTAGCAATTGCTCTTAGTGCTTGCTCTTCAAACTCAAGTTCTACACCATCGATATTAAACAACTCTTTATATTGTTTTACGATAGCATTTTTTGGTTCTGTCAGTATTTTTACAAGAGCTTCTTCATCTAATTCTTCTAATGTTACCAAAACTGGCAATCTGCCTACAAACTCTGGTATAAGACCATATTTTATTAAATCTTCAGGTTGTATTTTATTCAACAGCCTAGCTCTGTTCTCTTCCTTCGACTTGATTTCAGCTCCAAATCCAAGAGATTTCTTCCCCACTCTAGATTGAATTATTTTTTCTAACCCGTCAAAAGCTCCCCCTACAATAAACAATATGTTGGAGGTGTCAACTTGAATAAACTCTTGATGTGGATGTTTTCTGCCCCCTTGAGGTGGCACATTTGCAACAGTTCCTTCTAATATCTTTAGTAAGGCTTGTTGAACTCCTTCTCCACTTACATCTCTAGTTATAGAAGGATTTTCAGATTTCCTTGAGATCTTATCTATTTCATCTATATAGATAATTCCTTTCTCGGCTCTTTCAATATCGTAATCAGCTGCTTGAATAAGCTTTAGGATTATGTTTTCTACATCTTCACCTACATATCCAGCTTCAGTTAATGCAGTTGCATCAGCAATAGCAAAAGGAACATTTAAAATCTTTGCTAATGTTTGTGCTAACAATGTTTTCCCAGAACCAGTTGGCCCTATCATCAATATATTACTTTTTTGTATCTCAATATCTTCTTTCTTGCTTGCTTTTTTATTTATTCTTTTATAATGGTTATACACCGCAACAGCCAAAGCTTTTTTAGCTCTTTCTTGTTGTATTACATACTCATCTAAGCTTGTCTTTATGCTAGATGGTTTTGGTAAATCTGCATAATCATACTCAGATTCATAATCTATGAATTCCTCTTCAATTATTTCTTGGCATAATTCAACACATTCATTACATATATAAACATTTGGGCCTGCTATAAGCCTCTTGACTTCATTTTGTGATTTACCACAAAAAGAACATCTAAGCTGCTTATCTTCAATCTTAGCCATTTAATCACCTCTAATTTCTTTTCTCCATCACTGCATCTATAAGCCCATATTTAACCGCTTCATATGAACTCATATAATAATCCCTATCAGTATCCTTGGCAATTCTTTCGAGTGGCTGTCCAGTCCTTTCAGATAATATGCGATTAATTCTTTCTCTAATTTCAATTATCTTCTCTGCTTGAATTCTTATATCTTCAGCTTGCCCTTGTGCTCCTCCTAATGGTTGATGAATCATAATGTCAGCATTTGGCAATGCAAATCTTTTGCCTTTTTGCCCTGCCGCTAATAGGAAAGCTCCCATACTCGCAGCTCTACCAACGCATATAGTCACAACATCAGGTTTTATATATTGCATTGTATCAAAAATTGCAAATCCAGCGCTTACAGATCCTCCTGGACTATTTATATAAAGTTGAATATCTTTATCAGGATCTTCAGCTTCTAAAAACAACATTTGAGCAACTACTAATTCTGCAACTTGATCGTTTATTTCACTTCCCAACATAATAATTCTATCTTTTAAAAGTCGTGAATATATATCATATGATCTTTCTCCACGATTTGTTTGTTCAACAACAATTGGCACTAATGCCATAATTACCCCTCCATTTGAACATATTTTACTTTTTCTTTGAGCATATCTAGAACTTTGTCATTTATTATACCCTCTGTCAAGAAATTTAAATCTCCTTTTTTCATATCTTCAATGAATTTCTCTTTATTATCAGGGCTGTATGATTCAGCTATTTTCTCTAATTCTTTTTGAATATCTTCTTCAGTTGCTTCAACATTTTCATTCTTTGCAACTGCTTCTAAAACAAGTTGAGCTTCTACTTTTTTCTTTGCTATTTCTCTAAAGCTCTCTCTCATTTGTTCAATAGTCATATTAGTTAGCTCTAGATATTTCTCAAGACTAAATCCTTGCATTTTCATTCTATAATCAAAGTTATCTAATTCAGAATCTATTTGAGACTCAATCATAGCTTCTGGTATTTCAAATTCAGATATCTCAACTAATTTTTCAACAATCTTATTCTCTATATCAATATTTTCTTGTTCTTTTAATGATTTTTCTAATTCTTCCTTTATACTTTGTTTATATTCTTCTAATGTATCAAATTCACTAACATCCATAGCAAACTCATCATCAAGCTCTGGTAATTCCTTATATTTAACTTCTTTAATCAACACTTTAAATGTCGCATCTTTTCCTCTTAATTGCTCTTCGAAATAGTCTTCAGGGAACTTAACATTTACTTCAACTTCTTCTCCCTTTTTCTTTCCGATTAGTGCTTCTTCAAAACCAGGAATGAATTGTCCTGATCCTACTTCTAAAGTCTGATCTACGGCACTTCCACCTTCGAATGCTTCTCCATCAATAAACCCTTCAAAGTCGATAGTCAATATATCACCATTTGTAATTTCTCTATCTCCAGCATCAATTATTCTTGCATTCATGTCTCTTACTCTTTCAAGTTCAGCATTTATCATTTCTTCAGTAACAGAATAATCGTTTTTTTCTATCTCTATGTTATTGTAATCTCCTAATTTAACTTCTGGTTTCACTTCAACACTAAATTTAGCAATTATTGGTTTGTCTTTCTCTATATCATCAATATCTACATCAGGTCTATCTACTGGCTCTAGATTAAATTCTTCTATTGCTTTTGAATATGCCTCTGGCAATAGCTCGTTGATTGCATCTTCATAGAATATTTCTTTCCCATAATTCAATTCAATCAACTGTCTAGGAGCTTTCCCTTTTCTAAACCCAGGTATGTTAAATCTCGATCTATTAGCTATATAAGCTTTTTGTACAGCTTCTTCAAACTCTTCAGGAGTAAACTGAGCATCAAAATACACGGTGTTTTTTTCTTTTTTTACATAATCTACTTTCATTAATGAACCCCCTATGATAATTTTTGCTTTAATTCCATTATGTCATTATATCATAACTGACAAAATTTTTAACACAAATAATAATTAATAATATATAAAAAAACCAATGGCCGATACCACTGGTTGTTTTGGTGCGGGAAAGAGGACTTGAACCCCCACGTCAATGACACTAGATCCTAAGTCTAGCGCGTCTGCCAATTCCGCCATTCCCGCAAATGAATAAATTTGCCTGCCTTTATAATTATAGCATCTAATGTTATTTTGTCAACAGCATATCAAAAAAAGATAATCACAATTAATTTATATATTAATTGTAAAACTAAATTAGACCTTTTTTTGCTTTGCAGTCTAATTTAGTCTTACAAATATTAAACCATTCTATTTTAAAATTATTGAGCGCATTATACTTAATAATTTTCTGTTTAGAGGTGTTAAGCTTGTTTCCAGAAAGGTCTTTTGTCTTATAATATATTAATTAAGCAATTAAAATATCAACTATGTCTAAAAACTGATTATAACTCCCCCATCATTTACGTATGATGTTGATAATCCATTGGTTTCTACAATAATAATGTCTTTAAATTTTAGTTTTTTTAGACTGTCTTTTAAGTTTAGAGCTTTTTCGAATGCATTTGCATGAGAAATCACGGCTATTCTTTCTGAAAAATTTGCATTTGTATTTTCTATTATATCTACTAACCTATTAAATGCCTTTCCTGCACCTCTGACTTTCTCTGCTAACTCTATTTCTCCCGATTCATTTCCTCTCATAATTAATTTTATATTTAAAATGTTAGCTAATAATCCTTTTGATTTAGAAATCCTCCCATTTTTTATCAGATTGCTTAAATCTTCTGAGATAAAATATGTTTTCATATCGGTTATATATTTCTCAATATTTTCAACTATTTCAAGATTAGTTAATCCTTTTTTGATTTCTTCTATAAGCTTTAAAAATACCAATACCTCACCAGCACTAGCTGATTTAGAGTTAAATACATGTATAAACTTGTCTTTTTGCTCTAATGCAATATTCTTAGCTGTCATAGCAGAATTATATGCTCCAGATAATTCTTTAGATATTGTAATTGCGAAAGATACAGCACTCTTTTCAAAAAGTTCTAGAAAATCACCTGGAGACGGGCACGAAGTCCTAATAGGATTTGGACTTTTTTTCATAGCATGGACCAGTTTATTTTTATCTAGACTTTCATCGTCTACGAATTCAATATCGTCAACATATATCCTAAATGGCACTAAATTTATATTAACCTCATCTTTTATTTCATCCTCAACACTTTTAACATCAATAGATTTAAATAAATCTTTGCTTAAATCGCAGCTAGAATCTGCTATTATATTCATATTAATTCCCCTATTCTATAATAATTTATCCTCAATTAGCGAAGCTAAATTATCAGCCTCTTTCTTTATCCAATCATAGTCCTTGCCTTCTATCATAACCCTTACTAACGGTTCAGTGCCTGAAGGTCTTATCAAAACTCTACCAGATCCACTAAATTTCTTTTCTAAATCTTTAATAGCATTTACTAATTCTGGGAAGTCTAAAAATCTATATTTGTTCTCAGGTTTTACCCTTGCATTTACCAAAACCTGAGGAAAGTTTTCTACCAAATCATTTAAGACTGATGCTTTTTTGTTTTCTGAAATCATTATTTTTAATAATTGCAATCCAGTTGCTAATCCATCTCCTGTTGTGTTTAAATCCATAAAAATAATATGGCCTGACTGTTCTCCTCCCAATACATAATTCCCTTTTTTCATTTCTTCAATTATATATCTATCTCCCACAGGTGTTCTAAGCAATTTCATTCCATTTTGGGATAGAAATACTTCAAGACCCATATTGCTCATAACAGTTCCAACAATTGTATTGTTATAAAGGTTGTTATTATCTTTTAAGAATTTTCCGCATATTGCCATCAAATGATCTCCATCAATTATTCTGCCCTTTTCATCTACAGCAATTATTCTATCCCCATCACCATCAAATGATATCCCTAAATCTGCATTAGTATCTAATACTAACTGTTGTACCAAATGAGGATTAGTAGAGCCACAGTTGTCATTAATATTTGTCCCATCAGGTTCTGTATTTATTGCTATAACATCACCATTTAATTCCCTAATTATCTCAGGACCAATCTTATATAGTGCTCCATTCCCGCAGTCCATAGCAATTTTAAATCCTTTTAAATCAATTGCAATTTTCTCTTTTAAGTACTCTTTGTAATGTATTGGGGCATTATCCTCAAAATATATTCTGCCAAGGCTGTTTTTAATAGGTCTCAATTCTATTGACCTATTATTTAACAAAATATCTTCTATTTCATCTTCTATTTCATCAGGCAATTTATATCCATCTGAGCTAAAAAATTTGATTCCGTTATATTCAAAAGGATTGTGAGAAGCAGAAATCACAACTCCAGCTAAAGCATTATATTTTCGTGTTAAATAAGCCACTGCAGGAGTTGGTATTATTCCAACTTGAATTACATCTAATCCAATAGAACATAGTCCTGCACTAAGGGCAGCTTCAAGCATATCAGAAGATGCTCTGGTGTCTTTTCCTACTACTACTTTCCCTCTGTTTCCATGAGTTAAAACAAAACCTCCGGCTCTCCCAATTTCGAATGCAATCTCAGGAGTAAGGTCCTTATTAGCAATCCCCCTTACTCCATCAGTCCCAAATAATTTCCCCATATTATCCTCCTTTGTTTAATTAATTATTCAAGTATTTATTCTTAACTATATCTATTAAGTCAGTCTTGTTATTTTTCTTTGGATTTTCAATTACTATCTCGAGTAGATAATCTAATATTTCCCCTATTAATGGACCTTCTGCTATGCCTAGGGCTTTTAAATCTTCTCCATTAATAGCCAAATGAGTTCTTGAATAAGGTTCATCCTCAATTTCTTTTAGAATTCTTCTTTTTGTATCAAAATAGCTTAAATCCTTATCTCCTTTTTTACTTAGCTTATCTGCTATTTGTAGTTCGATTAAATTATTGAAATTCTCGTATCCAATTTTTTGTAGCTGTTTTTTTACATATTTCTTATCTAAATCCTTAGCATAATTCATGTGTCCACTTATTAAAACTAAGGTGTTTTTTACGAGTTCATTTGAAAAATGTAGTCTAGTCAAAACATCCTTTGCTATTTCAGCACTTACCTTTTCATGTCCATAGAAATGTCCTATTCCATTTTCATCCAACTTAAAAGTATAGGGTTTACCTATATCATGGAATAATGCTGCAAGCCTTACTTCTAATATTTTTGGTGTGTTGTCCAAGACCTCTAAAGTATGCTCAAATACATTCAAATAATGATGAGGATTTCTCTGATCAAATCCTATAGCCGGAATAATTTCAGGTATGATAACCTGTAAAATCCCTAAATCTTTCATTAACCTTATACCATATGACGGTTCATCAGATAAGATGATTTTGACTAACTCATCTCTTATTCTTTCTTTGCTTATCAGTTTCAATTGGCTAGCTAGTTTTGCACATGCATTTGCAGTTTGAACCTCAATAGTAAATTTTAGTTGGGTTGCAAATCTTACAGCTCGAAGTATTCTCAAATAATCCTCATTTAATCTATCATTTGGATCCCCTACGCATCTTATTAGTTTTAACTTAATATCATTCATTCCATAAAAGGGATCGACAAATCCTATTCTTGGATTAAATGCTATTGCATTTATAGTGAAATCTCTTCTTCTTAAATCTTCGTATAAGTTTGATATATATTTTACATCTTTAGGTTTTCTACCTTTGATATATATATCTTCTGACCTGAAAGTCGTAACTTCAACTTCCCCTTCATCCATTATTATTTTCATTGTTCCAAATTTTCTTCCTATATCAATAAGTTTAAAATCCTTAAAAATTTTCTCGATTTTTTCAGGTGTAGCATTCGTTGCAATATCGTAATCTGAAGGTTCTTTACCTATGAGATGATCCCTTACACAGCCACCAACTAGATATGCTTCATATCCATTTTTTTCTAAAATATATATAATTTTTTTTATATAATCAGGAATGTATATATCCATTTTTTCCTCCGTTAATTTAGTATAGCATAAAATTTGTATATAATAAAACAAAAACCTTATCATTAAATGATAAGGTTTAAATGGTGCACCCTGAGGGACTCGAACCCCCGACCAACTGGTTCGAAGCCAGCGACTCTATCCAACTGAGCTAAGGGTGCATTTTACAATTTAATTATACCACAATATTTTTCCGAAATTTGATAAAAAAGATTTAAAAAAACCAGAGAAAAACTTCTCTGGTTAACATGGTGCGGGAAAGAGGACTTGAACCCCCACGTCAATGACACTAGATCCTAAGTCTAGCGCGTCTGCCAATTCCGCCATT